>JAVVFK010000039.1:0-14363 GCA_032251015.1 Elusimicrobiales bacterium | reverse complement strand
CCCAGCGCCTTTACGGTCCTTTTCATGTTCAGTACTTCTCCACTTTGTATTTGACCAGGCGGCCGGCCCGGTAATGAAACTTGCCGGAGAAATGTCCGCGCCTTTTAAGGAGCGGCAGGAAAACCCGGTCGCCTTCCCATAGGTTGAGCTTCAGCAGGCCCCGATCGGGGATCCACTTAAGTTCCCCCTCCGGCGAATCGATAAGCTTTCCCGTAAAATCGGAAGCGGTGAAGACGAAGACGTACCAGTCCTCGCCCTTGGCGAAACCGGGAAACGTAAGAACGCCTTTGAGCGCGGGGTTCTTTATCCTCAGCCCCGCCTCCTCGCGTATCTCGCGGACCACGCAGTCCTCGGGACTCTCGCCGGGCTCCAGCTTGCCGCCCAGTCCGTTCCACTTGCCCTCGTGAACGTCGTCCTTCTTCTTGGTCCGGTGCAGCATCAGCGTGCGGCCGCCGAGACGGACATAACAGAGCGTGGCCAGCTTCATGAACCGAACAGTCCCGTGCTCATATAGCGCTCCCCGGTATCGGGGAAAATTATCACGGCTGTCTTCCCCTCCGCCTCCGGGGCGGACAACACGCGCGCGGCGGCCCAGGCGGCCGCGCCCGAGGAGACGCCGGCGAAGACGCCCTCCTCGCGCAGCAGGCGGCGGGTCATATCGGCGGCGTCGGCGTCGGTCACGCGGACTATATCGTCTATCAGGTCCTTTTTCAGCACGCCGGGCACGAAGCCGGCGCCGATGCCCTGTATCTTATGCGGGCCCTTGGCCCCGCCGGAGAGCACCGGCGAGGCGTCGGGCTCCACGGCCACTACCCGCAGGTCCGGCTTGCGGGCCTTGAGAGCCTCCGCGACGCCGGTTATGGTGCCGCCGGTACCGACGCCGGCTATGAAAACATCTATTTTCCCGTCCGTGTCGCGCCAGATCTCTTCGGCGGTGGTCCGGCGATGGATATCGGGGTTGGCGGGATTTTCGAACTGCTGCGGGATATACGCGCCGGGCGTGGCGGCGGCTATCTCCTCCGCCTTCTTTATCGCGCCGGCCATCCCTTCGGCGCCAGGCGTGAGGACCAACTCGGCGCCCAGCGCCTTGAGCAGGGCCCGGCGCTCGACGCTCATCGTGTCGGGCATGGTCAGTATCGTCCGGTAGCCCCAAAGCGCACAGAGCCAGGCCAAAGCTATGCCGGTATTGCCCGAGGTGGGTTCCACCACCACTCCCCCGGGCTTGAGCAGTCCCGCCTCCCTGGCGGCGGAGAGCATGCCGAGAGCGGCGCGTTCCTTGACGCAGCCCATAGGGTTGAACGATTCCAGCTTGGCCAGCGCCAGCCGTCCGGGCGGCACCACTTTGTTAAGACGCAGCAGCGGAGTGCCGCCGATAAGAGAGACGATGTCCGGCGCGTATTTCATCCGACCTTCTTCCTGAGGGCTTCCACTTCCGCCCGCAGATTCTCGAGTTCGTCCCAGCAGACGTCGGCCACCCTGTCGTGATCGAGCTGGGTGCCTTTTTCGGCCGGGGAGGCCTTGGCGTGTGCCGGCACGCCGAATACGGTGCTGTCGGGCGGCACGGCCTGCAGCACCACCGAGCCGGCGCCGACCCTGGAACGCGCGCCGATACTTATCGCGCCCAGTATTATGGCCCCGGCCCCCACGACCACCCCGTCGCCGAGCGTGGGGTGGCGCTTCTTATGCTCCAGCGAAGTGCCGCCCAGCACCACGCCCTGGTAAAGCAGCACGTCGTCGCCTATCTCGGCGGTCTCGCCGATAACGACGCCCATGCCGTGGTCGATGAAGAATCTACGGCCGATGGCCGCGCCGGGGTGTATCTCGACGCCGGTGAAGAAACGGGCGATATGCGATACCAGCCGGGCGGCCGTATACCAGCCGCCCGTCCAGAGCCGGTGGGCCAGGCGGTGCATCCAGACCGCGTGCAGGCCGGGATAGCAGGTAAGTACCTCCAGGAGGCCGCGCGCGGCGGGGTCCTTGCGGAAAACGGTGTTTATATCCTCTGCGAAGTTGAACATCGCCTACATTATAGTATTTACCAAAAAAGAAAAGCCCCGGACCCGGCCCGGGGCTATTCTTCCCTCACCGCGCGCTCAGTTGAGCCTGAATATCTCCAGCGCGCCGCCGTTCATCCTGAAGCCGTGGCCGCGCTCCAGCTCCGGGAACATGACGCCGGCGGGCTTGATGTCGTCGGCCGCCAGTATGAAGTAACTGGACGCGTCCTCCACGGGAAAAGGGATCATCAGGACCAGCATCTTCTGCGTGAACCTGGCGCCCTGCGGGCCCTGCACGATCTCGTTGCCGTAGGCCAGCTTGTAGTTCTTAGAGAGGCGAACGTCCGTGCCCTTCTCAGCCACGGCGTCGCCCAGGTCCTTAAGACTGGCTTTCAGCGCCGTTCCTTTCGGCCCCTTCACCTCGAGCACGCTGTTCTCCGGGGTGGAGGCGTTGGCCTTGACCTTGACCGTGTAATTCTCGCCGTCGATATTGAAAGTCTTCGACCCGCTCATGAAAATGCCCCAGTTGACGATATCCATGGCCCGGGCGAAGAAGGACTCGCCCTTGCCGGTGGTCAGCACCAGGAAGAACTTCTCCTTGTCCTTGCAGCGGTTCCCGCCGTCGGGGCAATTGGAGGCCTTGGAGCCGCTCACGTGCACGGTCGTCCCCCGCGAGGTCCGGAAAGTTCTGGCCGTGCGGAGATAGGCGTTCTTCACTTTGCCCAGTTCCACCCTGTAGAGCACCTCTCCGGCGGGGCCGTTAAGGGCCGTGGCGGCCTTATCGAAAGCGGGCAGTTCGCGGGCGGCGGGTTCGGCGGGCTTGAGCGCCTCGAAGTAGCCGAAGATGTCCGGCATATCGCCTATATCGCCGGGATCGGACGCGGCCGGGACGGGGACAGGCATCCCCGGGCCGCCGGAAGTCCCGGCGTCCGCGAGACCTTCCTCCGCCCGCCTGAGCTCGTCTTCGAAACCGGACGCGCCCGCAGCTTGGAAGAATACCGAGACCGCCAGTACCGATGCCAGAAAGAGTTTCATATATCTCCTGTTCCCGCGTTTATCGCTACCATATTCATACCATCAAAGCCTTGACCTGTCAAGGCCCCAAGGGCCCTCTCGTTTACCGGTCCCCGCCCGGGACCGCCGCGCAAATTTGTTAGAATCTAAAACATCTTTGCAAGGGGGCCTCAATGCCGAAAATAGCGATGACTCTCAGAGGACATAAAGACGGGGTTCTGGCGGCCGCGTTTTCCCCCGACGGCGCCACGGTAGCCAGCGGCGGCGAGGACAACGAGCTCAGGCTCTGGTCCGCGGCCGACGGCTCCTGCCTGCGCGGCGTCAAGGCTCACGCCGGCGACATCAAGGGAGTCTGCTTCTCCGCGGACGGCGGCGTGATCTTCACCGCGGGCTGGGACAAGGCCGTGCGCAGCTGGCGGGCGGCCGACCTGGTCCCCGTACGCGAGGCCGTCAAGCATACCGGCGCGGTCAACGCCGTCTCCACCGGCTCCGGCGGCGAGAACCTCATAACCGGAGGCGACGACGAGACCGCCGTCATCTGGGATTCGGCGAATCTAAAGCCGCTGGAGACCCTCCGGCCCGGCAGCGGAGACATAAAGGCCTGCGCGCTTTCCGTGGCCGGCATAGCCGCCACCGGCGGCACGGCGCTCAAATTCTGGAAAGAGGGCAGCGGGCTGCTGCTGTCCCACGAGGATTATATTTACGGGGTGCGGGCGCTGGCCTTCTCCCCCGCCGGCAACCTGCTGGCCGCCGGCACCGGCATGGGCAAGTCGCTGGAAATATGGGACACGGCCGGCTTCGCCATGATAAAGCAGGTGAAGAACGCCGGCTGGGTCAACGCGGTGGCCTTCTCGCCCGACGGGAAGACCGTGGCCTCCGGCGGCGGCGAGGTACGCCTCTGGGACCCGCTCTCGGACGCCCCCCCGGCGGTGCTGGAAGGCCACGCGGACGAGGTCTACTCCGTCGCCTTCTCGCCGGACGGCAAAAGACTGGTCTCCGCCTCCAATGACGGCACCGTCATCATATGGGAACTTTGACCTGGCTCAAGGTTCCGTCATCAAATAACTATTAAAATGTAGCGGCCCCGGACCGTTCCGGTATGAACGCGGCTGAACGCGGCCGGCGCGGCGCAGGGGCTAAGGAGAAAAATAAAAAATGAAACAACTCGCGATACTGATAGTAACGATCATGGCCGCCAACGCCGGCGCCGCCGGTTTCCGGCAGGCCAACCAGGGCGCGGCCGCCAACGGCATGGGCAACGCCTTCACGGCGGTAGCCAACGACGCCACCGCGGTCTGGTACAACCCGGCCGCGATCACGGACCTTCCCGGCACCAACGTCACGCTGGGCAGCGTCTTCGTAGCCCCGGTGACGTCGCATAAGCAGGGCGCCGTCATAGACGAACCCGAGAGCAAAGTGCATCCCCTTCCCCATTTCTACGCCACCCGCAAACTCAACGAGAAGTGGGCCATCGGCGTGGGCGTCAATCCCCCCTACGGTCTTTCTACCGAGTGGGACAAGACCAATTCGCTGACCCGCGAGGTCGCCACCGAGTCCGCCCTCAAGGCGATATACACCAACATAAACGGCGCCTACAAGGTCAACGAGAACCTCTCGGTCTCCCTCGGCGCCAGCTTCGTATACCTCGACGCGACGATGAACAAGAAGATCGAGTTCGCCGGCAACAACATAGAGCAGACACTGGAAGGAGACGGCACCAGCGGCGGCTGGAACCTGGCGGCGATGTACAAGTGGAACAAGTGGAATTTCGCCGCCAATTACCGCAGTCTCGTCAAAGTCGGCATAGACGGCAAAATAAACCTGCCCACCTCCGGAGCTCTCGCCGTCTCCAAACCGACCGCCACGAACCAGACCGGGCGCACTACCATAACCCTGCCCGACACTCTGCAGATCGGCACGGCCTATAAGCCCAACGATAGCTGGACATTCTCGGCCGAGGCCGACTATACCAACTGGACCACCTACCGCAAACTGGTCATAGACTACAAGCAGGATGACGGGAACTGGAACAAGACAACGGAGACCAAGAACTGGCGCAGCGTCTGGGCCTTCCGCGTGGGCGGCGAGCACAAGCTGAACGAGAACTGGAAACTGCGCGCCGGGGCGTACTACGACCTGAGCCCGATATCCAATTCCTACTTCGAGACCCGCAATCCCGGCTCCGACCGCCTGGCCTTCTCCATAGGCGCCGGCTGGACCAAAGGGAACCTGACCGTGGACGCGTCTTATCTCTACCTGAAATTCATAGAGAGGACGATAAACGACAGCCTGCAGGACAATGGAGTGCCCGTGACGGCCGGAACCGAGCTTAACGGCACCTACAACACCGTCGCCCGCCTGCCCGCCATCTCGGCGAGCTATAAGTTCTAAGACCGGCGAAGGACAAAAAAAGAACCCCGGGCCGCAAGCCCGGGGTTCTTCATTTCGGGGACAGTCTCCCCTACTTATTCTTGCCCACCACCCGCCAGAAGCGGTCGGGATGCGGGTTCTGCTCCTCTTTCTCGGCCAGGGCCGCGAATACCACCCGCTTTATGTCGGCGGGCTTGAAAGGCTTGGTTATATAGCCGCAGGCGCCCAGATCGAGGGCCTTCACCGCGGTCTCCACGTCGTCGTTGCCGGTCAGCACGAAGACCAGCGGCCTGTGGGAAAGGGTCTTCATCTTCCTGAGCGCGTCTATGCCGTTCATAACGGGCATCTTCAGGTCCAGCAGGACCACGGAGGGCCGGACCGACTGTATCATGGCCAGACCGGCCTTACCGTCCTGCGCCTCGCTTATCTCGCAGCCGGAAAAGATCCCCTTCAGGACCAGCCTGATATTGGGATCGTCGTCGACTATAAGAACTTTGTGCTTCATAAACGCCTCTCTTTATAGTCTAGCACATAGGGCCGTTTTTTTCATCCCTGCGGGCAAAAAAAACGGCCTCCCCCGCCTGCAGCGTAGGGAGGCCGCCCGGGCCCGGACCGGTCAGTCCGGGAAGTAGGGCTGGTTGAGCTTGTGTATGGTCCAGCCGTCCGGGACCAGGTCGTAGACCGCCTTGCCCTCGGAGCGGATAAGGTCGTGGATCGGCTTATAAACGGAGGCGTCTACGGCGCGGAAGCCGGTTATATCCGCCATGGCGCCCAGGGCCTTGCGGCCTTCGGGCTTGTCCGCCAGCGAGGCGAAGGCCGTGAGGATCTTCTCGCGCTTGGCCGCGTCCAGGCCGCGCCGCACCACGACGGGCTCGTTGGGGATCCTGCCGGTTACGGCCAGGACCTTGAGGCCCTTATGTTTGGCGGCGTGACGGGCATAGGTGGCCGCGGCGTCGAACTCGCCTTTGAGCAGCCTGCCGATATTGTTTTCGTGGCTATCGGAGAATACGGGGGTGAACTTGCCGCCGGCTTTCTTGAGGTAGATGGAAGGCAGCGTGAAGCCGCTGACGGAATAAGGACCCACGAAGCCGATCCTGCCGTCCGTGAGGTCGTTCAGGCTCTGTACTTTGCCCACGCGGCCCAGTATTACCGCGTCATAGTCCGAGGCCTTGCCGTCGCGCAGCGCCTGCAGTCCCGGGCTGACGCCGTATTCCTGCCTGGCCACCAGGTATTCCTCCAGCCGCAGCAGGGCGGCGTCGGTCTTGCCGATGGAGAAGGCGTTTATCGCCTCCATCTGGGAAGGGGCAACGCGCAGATCCACGGTCAGGCCCGAGGCGGATTCAAGATGCTTCTTTATGGTCTCCTCGCCGCCCGGCACCGAATCCGGGGAATAGGCCGGCGACAGCACCACTACCAGCGGGTTGGCGGGCGTCCCTACGGTCGCCTCGTCCCTGCGGGCGCAGCCGGACATGAAAAGTATGGCGGTCAGACCCGCCGCGAAACCGACGCTCATGGATTTTGTGTTCATAGTTTCCCCCTGCTCACGACTTTTCTTAATTGTCACAAAATACGGACCGGGGTTTCAAGCGGTTTCCGCCGTCTTTACTGAAGCGGGAGAGTCCGCGCCGGGCCGGCCGAACCAGCGCCGGCCTATCCACAGCGAGACGTGCACCAGGCCTATGAGGACCGGCACCTCCACCAGCGGGCCGATAACGGCCGCGAAGGCCGCCCCGTGGCTTATGCCGAAGGTGGCTATGGCCACCGCTATGGCCAGCTCGAAGTTATTGGAGGCGGCCGTGAAGGAGAGCGTGGCGGATTCCGGGTAGTCCGCGCCCGCCTTGCGGCTCATCCAGAAAGAGGCCAGGAACATCAGGACGAAATAGATCAGCAGCGGCACCGCGATGCGCAATACGTCCAGCGGCACCTGCACGATGTTCTCGCCCTTTATGGAGAACATCACCACGATGGTAAAAAGCAGGGCAATCAGCGTCAGCGGGCTTATCACCGGTATGAATTTCTCCGCGTACCACTCCCGCCCCCTCGCCTTTATCAGAGAGAAGCGGGTCAGCACGCCGGCGATGAACGGGACGCCGAGGTAGATGAAGACGCTTTTGGCTATCTCCCCCATCGTGATATTCACGGCGGCGCCTTGCAGGCCGAACCAGCCGGGAACCAGCGTGATGAAGAACCAGGCGTAGACGGGGAAGAACAGCACCTGGAACACCGAATTGAAAGCCACCAGCCCCGCGCAGTACTCGCGGTCGCCGCGGGCCAGGTCGTTCCACACTATGACCATGGCTATGCAGCGCGCCAGGCCTATCATGATGAGGCCGACCATGTATTCCGGCTTGTCGCGCAGGAAGATCATGGCCAGCGCGGTCATCAGCACGGGGCCGACCAGCCAGTTCTGTACCAGCGACAGCGCCAGGACCTTCTTATTGGAGAAGACGCGGTGCATCTCCTCGTATTTCACCTTGGCCAGCGGCGGGTACATCATCAGTATGAGCCCGATGGCTATCGGGATAGAGGTCGTGCCGACGCTGGAGGCCTCGTTGAAATCGGCGACCGCGGCCGGCCACATCCAGCCCAGCGCCACGCCGGCCGCCATGGCCAGGAATATCCAGAGCGTGAGGTAGCGGTCCAGGAACGAAAGTTTTTTAACGATGCCGTCCATTATTTATTCCCTTCGGCCAGGCCGGCCACGAAATCGCGTATCTCATCGCGCACGCGGCGGTAATGCGCCAGCGCCTCTTCCTCGGTCTTGGCTTCTTTGGACAGGTGCGGCGGGTCCCCGAAACTGCGATGCAGTTTTTCGGCCTTGCCGGACCATACCGGGCAGCTCTCCCGCGCGTTATCGCAGACCGTCACCACCAGGTCGAAGGATTCGTTCCTGAATTCGTCGGCGTGCTTGGAGCGGTGGTCCGAGATGTCCACCCCCGCCTCGGCCATGACCTTTATCGCGCGCGGATCCAGCGTGCCGGGCTTGGTTCCCGCCGAAAAGACTTCCGCCTTCCCGGCCAGCAGTTTCTTTCCCCAGCCCTCGGCCATCTGGCTGCGGCATGAATTGCCCGTGCAGAGGAATAATATCTTCACATGAACCTCAGTGACCGCAGCCGCAATCCCCGCCGCCGCAGCCGTCGCCGCAGTCGGAGCCGGGCAGGTTCTTCATCACGAGATCGCCCTGCTCGTCGCAGTCCAGCACGGCCTTCTCCACCATGGCCGCGGCGGTCTTGTCCACATAGACCTTGAAATCCTTATTCGAGACCTCCAGGTCGCCCTCTTCCGCCTTCTCGACCAGGTCCATCCCTATGGACGGGCCGCAGCAGCCGGCCGTAACGAACACGCGCAGGGTCCCGGTCTTGCCGGACTCCTTGAGCACCGCCCTGAGTTTCTCCACCGCAGCGTCTTTGATCTCCATTGTTTCTTTCCTTTATTACCAGGTTAAAACGGCTCAGCAGCCGCCTCCCACCACGCACACGCCCTTGCGGCGAAGGGCGAGTCTGCCCTCCAGCCTGGCGATATCCGCGGCGATGACCCCGCAGCAGGGCCGCGGCCGGACCAGCCTGCCGATATAGCCGGCCAGCGGGCCCCGGCCGGTCGCGAGGGAGTACATGGCCCAGCGGCCCCTCTTCGTTTTGCGGATGAGGCCCGCCGCGCAGAGCGCGCCCAGGTAGCGCGAGACGTTATACTGGCTCTCGCGCAGCGCGTCCACCAGTTCGCAGACGCAGAGCTCGCTGCCTGCATAGGCCAGCAGGGCGGCCGTACGCAGACGGTTCATGTCGGCCAGGGCTTTAAGCTCCCTGACCGCCGCCCCCATATCATGTTCGCCCGCTCTCATATATGCTAGTATACGCATATATGGAACGAAACGCAAGCGCCCTGAAAGTAACGCTCTCGCCGGGTCTGGAAGCGTCCATCGCGGCCCGCCCGGAGACCGTCTCTTCGGACTACACCCGGGCCGACCGGCTCTCCGCCTGGAAAGCCCGCTGGGGCATAAGGCGCATGGCGTACCGGGTAAAGCCCGGGCTCTACGCCCTGAATTCCCCCTCCGCGGACTCCCCTGTCTTCGCCACCGCCAACTATAAGCTCAGCTTCGACGCACTGCGCACCGCCCTGAAAGGCCTGAGCGCCTGGATACTGGTCCTGGACACCAGGGGAATCAATGTCTGGTGCGCCGCGGGCAAAGGGACCTTCGGCACGCTGGAGCTCGCGCGCGTCATCTCCGAGACCGGGCTCGAAAAAAGGGTAAGCCACCGGAAGGTGATACTGCCGCAGCTTGGCGCGCCCGGAGTGGGAGCCCACCGGGTAAAGGCCTATACTGGATTCTCCGTCGCTTACGGGCCCGTCAGGGCCGAGGACATCCCCGAATACCTGAGGCTGGGCCGCGCCACGCCGGAAATGCGGAAAGTACGCTTTAATTTCAGCGACAGGATGATACTGGCACCGGTGCAGCTGGTCCATTTCGGCAGGTACATACTGCCGGCCGCCGCGCTGCTGTTCCTGCTCGGCTACAGGGCCGACGCGGCCTATACCGCCGGGGCCCTGTTCGCGGGCGGGGCGCTGGTCCCCGCCCTGCTGCCTTGGCTGCCGGGCAGGAGCTTCGCCGTGAAAAGCGCCGCGGCGGGGCTGCTGGTGACGGCCCTGATCGCACTTACCCACGACCAGAGCGCGGTACAACTGGCCGCCCGGGCGCTTATCTACGGCACGACCGCCTCTTTCGTCGGACTGGACTTCACCGGCGCTTCCACATATACCTCTCTTTCAGGAGTTAAGAAAGAGATGCGCCTGGCCATGCCGGCACACGCCATCGCCTTCTCGGCGGGGCTGGCCATCCTGGCGGCGGGGAGGTTCCTATGAAGCTGGAATACCTGCGCGGGGTCGCTACGCTTAAACTGGATATTGAAAAGTGCATAGGCTGCGGCATGTGCGCCGAGGTCTGCCCCCACGCCGTGTTCAGGGTGGAAGGCCGGAAGGCGCGCATAACGGACGCGGACCTGTGCATGGAATGCGGCGCCTGCGCGAATAACTGCCCTGTGGACGCTATCTCGGTTAAAAAGGGGGTCGGCTGCGCTCAGGCCGTGCGCAACGGATTCCTGAAAGGCACGGAACCCGACTGCGGCTGCGGCGACGACGGCACCTGCTGCTGACCCGCTCCCGAAGAGGCCGGAAGCGTATTTCAGGACAGCGAATCGAACACTTTCTTCAGTTTCGATTCCACTTCCTGCGCCAGGGGTTTGAGCTCGGGATTGTCTACCATCGCCATGGCCACTGCGGGTCTGACGATGCCTACCGCCGTCCTGCCGCCCTTGTCGTATACTATCACGTTACAGGGCAGCAGCAGGCCTATGTTCTCCTCCGCCGTGACGGCCTTGAGAGCGTTGGCCGGGGAGCAGGCTCCCAGTATCACGTATTTCCCGAAGTCCACGTTCAGCTTTTCCTTGAATTTGGCGCCCATATCTATAGTGGTCAGCACGCCGAAGCCCTCTTTTTTCAGAGCCTCCGTCACCGCGGCCACCGCCTCGTCGAAAGACATCTCCAGCTCTTTAACGAACCCGTAATTGATCATAGCCCCTCCCATATCGCTTACTCCGGTATATTATATCAGCTCGTTCGCTTCCTGAGCAGGCGCAGGCCTATGGCCGCCGCGATGTTCCGCGGCCCTGCGGAGAGAGTACGGGCAGCCGGGAATCAGAGCACTCCAAAGATGTACTTGAGCCCCAGGTAGACGCCGGCGGCGATGAAGACCCAGGCGGTGAAAGGCTTGGCCCAATGGTCAAATCTCCCCGCCAGGCCGGTCACGGCGGACACCTTCTTTATGCCGAAATCCAGCGCCAGGGCGGCGCCGATGACCGGCAGCGCCGTGCCCAGTCCGTAGAGAAGCGGGATGAAAACTGGCGACGAATTGTTCGCCGCCAGGGGTATTACTATACCGAAGTAAAGCGCGGCCGAGATGGGGCAAAAGGCCAGCGCGAAAAGAGCCCCCATCAGGAGCGAGGAAAGGGCCCCGGCCTTCGCTTTAAATTTCGGCATGTCGAAAAGGCTGAACCCCTCGAAGCCGGAGCCGAACATCCCCAGCATGTACATACCGGCCAGCACAAGGAGCGGCGACAGCGCCTGGTTGCCGTATTTCTGCGTGAAGAAAGAGAAGGCCGGCGCCGAGAGCAGGCTTTTGACCAGCAGGAATCCGATGATCATGTAGGCCAGAGCGCGGCCGGCGGCGTAAAGCAGGCCGTGGGCCGGTACGGCCAGTTTATGAGAACCGGAATGTTTCGAGATCCAGGAGAGGGCGGCGATATTGGTGGCCATGGGACAGGGGCTCACCGAGGTGATGATCCCCGTCCAGAGGGCCGTCGCGGCGGCCGCCCAGAATTCCGCCGTCATTTAGCGTCCAGCAGGCCCTGTATCTCGCCGACGACGTAGCCGGTGAAGAGTTCCTGGTTGCCCAGCATCCGCCAGACTTCCGGCATCTCCTTCCAGGCCAGGGGCTCGTCCCCTTCGAATTTCTGCGCCACCACCGCCTTGGAAGTCAGTTTATAGTCCCCGACAAAATGGCCGTTTGCCGGCTCGTCCAGGTTCACTCCGCGGAACTCCACCCGCCAGCCTTTGTAGGGTTCGCCGAAATTCCCCTCCACGGCCTCCCGGGTATATTTCTCCAGCGTTGTGCAGGAATGGCACCTGGTGCCGGTATAGAAATAATAGACCAGGGCTTTTTTCGCCGGGGCTTCCGGGTTTTTTTCCCCGGCCGGGACGGCAGCCGGCTCCTGAGACGGGTCCGACGCCGGGGCGACGGCGGCCTTATAGGCCATGGCGCCGGCGGCCGCCGCGACGAAAACAAAAAGGACCGCTTTCAGGACGGGCGAGGGCTTCATCCGGCCTTCCCGAGCAGGACTTTCAGTTCCTCCACCGGCGGGACCTTGGCGGAGAACAGCACCTTGCCGTCCACGGCCAGCGCCGGGGTCAGCATGACCCCCATGTCGGTTATCCGGTCTATATCGTCTATCTTCTCCATCTCGTAATCCAGTCCCAGCTCTTTGGCGGCCAGTTCGGCGTTGGCGTAAAGCCGGTTGCATTTAAGACAGCCCATGCCCAGTACCTGTATCTTCTTTTTCATATGGTCCTCCTAAAAATACCTGCCGTAGAACATGCCGCTGGCCGTGGCCATTATAACCACAAGGCCGACGTAAGCGGCGGTCTTTTTACCGCCCATCACGGTCTTGAGCACCAGCATATTCGGAAGAGAGAGAGCGGGGCCGGCCAGCAGCAGCGCCAGCGCGGGGCCTTTGCCCATGCCGGCGCCAAGGAGGCCCTGCAGTATCGGCACTTCGGTCAGCGTGGCGAAGTACATGAAAGCGCCGACCAGCGAGGAGAAGAAGTTGGCAGCGAACGAATTGCCTCCGACGGCCCAGGCCACCCAGTGGGAGGGGACGATGCCCTCGTGCCCCGGCCGGCCCAGCAGGAAACCGGAGACCAGCACGCCGCCTATAAGCAGCGGGAAGATCATCTTGGACAGGTCCCAGGTAGAGGCGAACCAATCCTCCAGTTCCCCCTCTCCCGAGGTGTTGAGCGCCCAGGACAGACCGATAAAACCGGCGGAGAACGAAAGTATGGGCAGGTCCGGCATAAAGACGGCCAGCAGGACCGCGGGTAAGGAGGCCGACAGCAGTTTTTTGCCGCCGGCGCCGAACCAGACCTTCAGCATTACGCCCAGCGCCAGTGCCGAGAAGGCCGTCAGGGGCCATTTAACGTTATGAACGGCATGGAACACCTTGTCCGAAGGGTCCGCTTCGGCCCAGTTGGCGAATATCAGCACGGCGGCCATGGAGGCGAAGTACAGCGCGGTCCGCCAGAGCGGGCGCTTCACCTCGGGCTCGGGCAGGTCTATCTGGGCTTTGGCCTTGGCGTGCTCCTCGTGCCGGAACATGAAATGCATGGCCAGCCCGATGACGACGCTGAAAACGACGGCGCCTATGGCGCGCGCGGCGCCCAGTTCGAGGCCGAGCACGCGGGCCGTCAGGACTATGGCCAGGACGTTTATGGCCGGGCCGGAATAGAGAAAGGCGATGGCGGGGCCCAGGCCGGCGCCGCGTTTGAAGATCCCGGCGAAGAGAGGCAGCACGGTGCAGGAGCAGACGGCGAGGATAGCGCCGGAGACCGAAGCCACGCCGTAGGACAGGAATTTATTGGCCCGGGCGCCGAAATACTTCATCACCGAAGCCTGGCTGACGAAGGCGGCGATGCCGCCGGCTATAAAAAGAGCCGGTATAAGGCACAGCACCACGTGCTCGCGCACGTACCACTTGGTCAGTTCCAGCGCCTCTGTCAGCGCCCCGTCGAAGCGGCCGGAACCGACCGGGAGGAAATAGAACAGGAAGAACACCGCGATAAAACCGGCCAGCCGGCGCCATTCGTCCTTCCAGCTCATCTCACCGCCTCCCGCCGAAATTGCCGCAGACCCTTATATTGAGCACGCAGCGCAGCTTCAGGCTGTAAATTATCTGGTTGCCTTTCCTTTCCGAATCCACTATCCCGGCGTTGCGCAGGACGGAGAGATGCCTGGACACGGTGGAGATATCGTCCCCCACCATATCGCGCAGTTCGCAGACGCAGGTATCCCGTTTGCCCAGCTGATGGGCGATGAAGAGGCGCGTCGGGTGGCCGAGGGCCTTGAAGGCGGCGGCCTCCCGGCCGTAAGCTTGAAGTATCGGGGCTTTCATATTTACAATTTTGCCAAATTGCCAAATACTTGTCAAACAAAAAAGCCGGCTCAGGACCCGCCGGCGGCAGCGTCGGCGTCCGCGACGGCGGCGGGGCCGAATCCGTGCGCCGCCGATAGTTCCTCGTAGACCATGCCGGAGACGGCCCGTATGACGTTGCCGCGGGAGCGCATCCAGCCCGCGTAGCCGCTGGCGGAGCGCGATTTCTCGATTATCCCCACTATGATATAGGGATAAGAATTGCCTTCGGCGTCCCTGGCCACCAGTATGC
>JAVVFK010000399.1:0-1473 GCA_032251015.1 Elusimicrobiales bacterium | reverse complement strand
GACGCTACCGGCATCGGCGGCAACCACCTCATCCACGCCTGCCGGCGCAACATCGACATGACCGCCATCATCGTCAACAACTTCATCTACGGCATGACCGGCGGCCAACAGAGCCCCACCACCCCCCAGAACGCCCTGTCCACCACCTCGGTGTACGGCACCCTGGACCAGCCCTTCGACATCTGCACCCTGGCCGCGGCGGCAGGCGCCACCTACGTGGCGCGCAGCACCACCTATCATGCCCGGCAGTCCACGGAGCTGATCAAGCGGGCCATTTTGCACGAAGGCTTCAGCGTGGTCGAGATCCTTTCCCAGTGCCCGACCCATTTCGGCCGCCGGAACAGGCAGGGGGCCGCCGCGGACATGATGGAGCTCTACAAGGAGGTCACGGTGCCCATCGGGTCTAAAAAGAAGAAAGACAATCCGGATCTCATCGAGCGGGGGGTTTTCGTGGAGAAGGAGGCGCCGGAATACTGCCGCGAGTATGACAAGATTATCGAAATGGCGATGAAAGGTTAGCGCACATGGAAAGAATGCGGATGGTTTTCACCGGCTCCGGCGGCCAGGGGGTTATCACGGCCGCGATTATCTTCGCGGAAGCCGCCGTCCTCCACGAGGGGCTCAACGCCACGCAGTCCCAGGCCTATGGTGCCGCCGCCCGTGGCGGGTCCACCCGTTCGGACATCATCATATCGGAGGAGGAGATCAACTTTCCCAAGGTGATCCAGCCCAACATGCTGGTGTGCCTGACCCAGGCGGCCTACAACACCTACGCCGCCATTATCCGGCCCGGGGGGTTGCTTTTGACCGACAGCCGCTTCGTCAAACAGGAGCGCAAGGTGGATGCCTGGCAGGTGGAGCTGCCCATGTACAAGGCGGTGCTGGACGAAATCGGCAAGCCCATCGTCTTTAACATCTGCATGCTCGGCGCGGTGGTGGCGCTGACCGACCTGGTGCGCCCGGAGTCGATCATGGCGGTCTTGAAAAACAGTATTCCGGCCGGCTTTCTGGACATGAACCGCAAAGCGCTGGATCTGGGCATCGACATGGGAGCCCCCCACAAGCCGTAAGCTGCCGCGCGTCCGGCCTGGGGCTGGGAGGACAAGCCATGGCGCCCGCCGGACTCTACTTTCATATTCCTTTCTGCAGGCACAAGTGCCCCTACTGTGATTTCTACTCCCTTACCGGGCTGAACGCCCTGCCGGCCTTTCTCGAGGCCCTGCACCGGGAGGTTGCCCTGCGCGCCGACCCGGACCTGGCCGTGGACACGGTCTATTTCGGCGGCGGGACGCCGTCCCTCTGCCCGCCGGGGGCCGTGGCGGACCTGCTGGCGGCCGTGCGGGAGCGGTTCGATCTCCTGCCCGGCGCCGAAATCACCCTGGAGGCCAATCCCGGCGCCGTCACGGCCCATGACCTGGTGCGCCTGCGGGAGATCGGCGTCAACCGCCTCAATATCGGCGTCCAGTCCTTCCG
>JAVVFK010000398.1:0-1490 GCA_032251015.1 Elusimicrobiales bacterium | reverse complement strand
ATCATATTGCCAAAGAATTCGGGATTCCAGATGGGCGAGACGGGCGTGTCGGGGATGTAGGGTCCGCCAAACTCATCAAAGAAGGTCCTGCTGTCAGGGTAGAACAGTGAGCCGTCAGCATTGAAGGAGCGATCCTGAACGACGATGGGGATCTCGCCATATGCGCCCAGAGGATTGTCTCCGACTCCCGGAGCAGGGCCCGGCAGGATGGCTGCCGAGCTATCGCGGCTGTCAAGGACGTTGTCGTCGGGTCCGCCGCGGATCAAGTAAAAGCCCGCCGGTCCGGCATAGACGTTCAAGCGAGTCATGCCCAGCGTATGGTCGTGGTACCAGAGTGTGGTGGCTCGCTGGTCGTTGGGGTACTTGAAGGATGCAGTACCTGGCGACCAGTTGTGCCCATATTTCGCGTTGAAGTAGTCGAAGAAGGTGCCCGTGGTGGCATAGCCTGCTGGGATGTTGTTGGCCGCCGGCAGGTACCAGGCCTCGGCATAGCCATCACTATCCTCGGTGGTATGTGCGCCGTGGACGTGTGTAACGATGGGCACCGGCCCTGTGTAGGGACCGGGGGTTGTGCTGAAGCTGGGACGGGTATCACGGCCGCCTAGGCCGCCGGGTGGGTTGGCCCAGTGCAGCGTCGGGTCCACCGGCAGGAGGTGGGGCAGGTAGTTGCCGTTGGCATCGACCAGCTCGTTGTGCCACAAGGCCTGTACTTCCTTGTTCCAGCTTGCTTCGATGGTGAAGGCGGGATAGTTAAAGGTACCGCCTTGGGCGACCGTGCCAGGGTGGTCGATGGAGCCGTAACTCCACACGGTGGTCTCAGGGTGGGGTGGCGACAGGATACGCTGCGAGAACTGCCTTACCCCGATCTTGTACTTATCCTTGTTTTTGTTGGACTGACCCGGCATGGCCGGCGGCTTGACGAGCGGCAGCACGAACTTGCCCACATCGCCCGGGGCCAGCCCGCCGCCCGGTATTTGGGCAAAGGCACGCAGAGCTCCCAACGGGGCAGATCCACTGCGGCTGATGCTCCACGGCACGGCCAGGCCGGCCCCCGTCGCGGCGGTTAGTTTGAGAAATTGACGTCGGTTTATCACAGTATTCCCTCCTCTTTATGTGGGTTTGGATTGCTTGCTCGGCGACCCGCATCTCGGGTTCGCCTGTATGTAACCATGCAATCGGACAATGGGGTCAAGGGCTAGTAGACATTCCATAGGAGATCGTTCCGGGGGAACCTCCTTTCCATGGGCGTGGACTCATCGCGCACGAGGGGGTTCAGTCTCGTACCAACCCTCTCAATGCCTCGAGGAACCGTGCCGCTGGCTCCTCCTCGCTCAGGAACGCATCGGCGCCGGCGGCCAGGGCCGCCTCTTTGGCCTGCGGGTCCCGGCCGATGACCACCAGCCGTGCGCACAAGTCTTGCATCTGCAGGGCGGCCAACACCGCCTCCACCGGATGGCTGGGTAGCTCCCACTCCATCAGGATCAGGTCTG
>JAVVFK010000397.1:0-1510 GCA_032251015.1 Elusimicrobiales bacterium | reverse complement strand
CGCGCAGAGCGGCCGCCCGCCGCTCCAGCTCGCGCACGGCGGCATCGGTCTCCGCCGTCTTCTTGTCGATGGAAGGCCCCAGCTCCGCCTTCAGCCGCTCAAGCAGCGGCGCGATATCCGCCGGCGCCGCCGTCGTCAGCCCCCGGCCCGACAATTCCTTGCGGATCTCGCCCCAGGCCCCGCTCTCTCCGATAATTTCAGCCATATCAGAAAATAAGGCTCAGATTCAGACTGAACGGGGTCCAGTTCACATCCGAAAAAGTATCGCTGTCTTTAAGTTTAGGGAACTGGGAATATCTTACGCCCATCTCAAATATCGCCGAAGTGGATTCCCAGCCCATGCCGATCCCGGCGGACCAGGTAATACCGCCCCAGCTTTCGGAAGAAGAACCGGAGGAATACCCGGAATAGGAGCTTCCTGTCCAGTTGTCCTCTATTTTGCCGCGCCCGAAACCGCCGCTCAGATCGACAAAGGCGTGAGAATTCCCCTCCAGCGTCGCCACGAATTTATAGCCGCCCACGAACCGCAGGTAAGTCGTCTCTATTTTCTCATTGTAATATCCAGGGCCATATGTTGAATCGGCTATTGTTATATCACCCTCGGCCGAAGGTCCTTTTATATAGCTCAGTGCGATGTACCCGGGCGAATCCTTATAAGCCCCGAAATTCACCCCCGCGGTAACGCCATAACCGGGAGAAGTCTTCATCTCTCCGTAGGCATAATCGAAATAGTACCCCAGGTAATCCATCACGTTATTAAAGTTCTCCTCCCACTTTTTATTCGCACCGCCTATAGTAAAGAGCTCGGGAGTAAGGAAAAAAGTTTCTTCCTTCCCCAAAATCCCATACGACTTTTCCACCGGCCGAGCCGGCGCGACAGGGGCCGGTAAGGCGCGGGACGGAACTTGAACCGGGGGCGCTACGGGGGCGGGCGGCGCGGGCTTTGCGGCCGGCCGGGCCCCCTCGGGTACCCCATCCACATAAAATATCCTGGATTTAACGGAACCGTCCTCGTTGAACTCCCGGAAATAGCCGTTGGCCACCCCGTCTATATAACTGCGCTCCTGGAGCAGTTGCCCCGAACGGTCGTAGAACTTAAAGGCCCCGTTCATCTTGCCGTTTATGAAATAAACCTCGCTCTGCAGCGTGCCGTCCGGGTAATACGCGCGGGAGGCTCCGTTATTGCGCCCGTCTATGACCGTCTTCTCGCGCTTCACCTTGCCGTCCGGGAAATACTCCCGGTAATCGCCGTCCTTTACAGTCCCCTCCGCGCGCAGCAGCAGACCCGAAGAAGAAAAATACTGCGTCCCCGTTTTCTGACCGGCAGAATAATAATCGATGCGCACCACCCCATCGGGATTCTGCGTCGTTATGATCTCGAGCCCGTCGGTCAGAGGGTCCCCCGCCGCGGCCGGCGCAACGGCCAGGCCCAGCTCGGCCAGGTTGTCTATCTCGGACCTGTTTATTTTTAAAGTTCCGAACCTGGTAACGGCCTCCACCACCTCGCCCT
>JAVVFK010000396.1:0-1511 GCA_032251015.1 Elusimicrobiales bacterium | reverse complement strand
ACAGCCCTGCCCTATCAGGTTTCCGGCGCCAAAGTGCTCGAGCAGATCGCCGGCCAGATGCAGGCCAGAAAGCTGCCCATGGTGGCCGATCTGCGCGACGAGTCCGACCACGAGGAGCCCACCCGCCTGGTGATCGTGCCGCGCTCCAGCCGTGTGGACCGGGACATGCTGCTGGCCCACCTGTATGCCACCACCGACCTGGAGCGGACCTGTCGGGTCAATCTGAACGTCATCGGTCTGAACGGCCGCCCCCAGGTCAAGCCCCTTCTCGACCTCCTGCGCGAATGGCTCGATTTCCGCCGCGAAACCGTGCGCCGCCGGCTGCAGCACCGGCTGGAGAAGATCACCCGGCGCCTGCATATCCTCGAAGGGTTCCTGATCGCCTACCTCAACATCGACGAGGTCATCCGCATCATTCGCACCGAGGATAAACCGCGTCCGGTACTCCAGGCGCGCTTCGGCCTCAGCGAGGAGCAGGCCGAGGCCGTTCTGGAGATGAAGCTGCGCCACCTGGCCCGGCTGGAGGAAATCAAGATCCGGGGCGAGCAGGAGGACCTGGCGGCCGAGCGCAAGAAGATCGAGGACACGCTCAACTCGCCGAAGCGCCTGCACACCCTGATCCGTAAGGAAATCGAAGCCGATGCCGAGCAGTACGGCGACGACCGGCGATCGCCCATCGTCCGGCGCCAGGCGGCCCAGGCCATCACCCAGGAAGAACTTCAGCCGGTGGAGAACATTACCGTGGTTCTCTCCCGCAGCGGCTGGGTCCGCTCGGCCAAGGGCCATGACGTGGATCCCGGCGGGCTGAGCTACAAGGCCGGGGACGATTTCAAGGCCAGCGCATATGGCCGCAGCAACCAGCCGGCGGTGTTCCTGGACTCCGCCGGGCGCAGCTATTCCCTGCCGGCCCACAGTCTGCCCTCGGCCCGGGGATATGGCGAACCCCTGACCGGCCGGCTCAACCCCGCGACGGGCGAAACCTTCGAGACCGTCCTGATGGGGCCCGACGATCAGCCTTACCTGCTGGCCAGCGACGCGGGGTACGGCTTTCTGGTGGCGCTGAGCGAACTGTACTCCAAAAACCGCAGCGGCAAGCTCGTCCTGACCCTTACACCCGGGGCCCGCCCCCTGCCGCCCTTGCCGGTGAACGACGTGGAGACCGATCGGGTGGTGGCCCTGGGCAACACCGGCCGGCTGCTGATTTTTCCGTTGAAGGACCTGCCCCAGCTGAGCCGCGGCAAGGGCAACAAGATCATTCAGATTCCCAAGGCCCGGGCCCGGGAGCGGGAAGAAATATTGGCCTATCTCCATATCCTGCCGGCCGGCCGGGACCTGGTGGTGTATTCCGGCAAACGGCATCTGACCCTCAAAGGGGCCAGCCTGGAAGCTTTTGTCGGGGTCCGCGGCCGTCGCGGACGCCTGCTGCCGCGGGGATTTCGCAATGTCGAACGCATGGAGGCGGCCGGAGGGCCGGAAGAGGAGGGGGCGGCAGGGGGAGACCAGGCGTGAGG
>JAVVFK010000395.1:0-1512 GCA_032251015.1 Elusimicrobiales bacterium | reverse complement strand
GCCTCCCGCTTCGCGGGAACCTCGCTTCCCAAAGCGGGCCCCTCCCGGGCTACCCGCAGCTTTCTCTGCCCGGCAATGCGGGTCAGAATGTCAGCGCCGCTCATACGCCTGAGGCCCGTATAATGGACTCGAGCTTTGCTTCCGCCTGGCCGCCATTGAGGGCATCCAGGGCCATGCGGTAGCCGTCGGCGATGGTTTCTGCCCTGCCGGCGACTGCCAGGGCGGCCCCGGCGTTCAGACAGACAGCCGCCTCCAGGGCAGGCCGGCCGGTCCCGGCAAGAAGTTCCCGGGCCAGGGCGGCGTTCTCCTCGCCGTCCCCCCCTTTCAGCTCCTCCATCGTGTAGCGCGGGATTCCGAGCTCCGCAGGGTCGAAGGTCTCAGTTACAATCTCCTCGCCCGCTTCGAAGCGCACGATGGTCGAGGGACCTGTGACGGTAATCTCATCCAGCCCGTCGGAGCCGTGGACAATCATTCCGCGGCGGATTCCCAGAAGCAGCGCCGCCCGGGCCATCAGTTCGGCCTTGCTTCCGTCGAAAACCCCGATCAGCTGATACTCCGCGGCCGCCGGATTGACCAGGGGCCCGAGCATGTTCATGATCGTCTTGATTCCCAGCTCCCGGCGCACCGCGGCGGCGTGCCGCATGGCCCCGTGGTAGTGAGGGGCGAAGAGGAAGGCGAAGCCCTCGTCCCGGATCATCTCCTCCGACAAGGAGACCGGCAGGTTGATGTTGATGCCAAGAGCGGCGTAAAAGTCGGCGCTCCCCGAGCGGGAGCTTATGGCCCGGTTGCCGTGCTTGGCGACAGTGACCCCGCAGCCGGCGGCAATCAGGGCCGCCATGGAGGAGATATTGAAGGTTCCCTGCCCGTCGCCGCCGGTACCGCAGGTATCGAGCACCGGCGTGTCGGTCCTGACGGGGGTGCGCTTCTCCTGCAGCACCCGGGCGCAGCCGGCCACCTCTTCGGCGGTTATCCCCTTGGCGTTCAGGGCGGTCAGCCATGCCGCCAGCCGGGCGGGGGCGACGCTCCCCTCGGTAACCTCCCGCATAAAGCCCGAAGCCTCCTCCAGGGTAAGGTTCTGGCCCGCGATGATCCGCTCGAGGTTGCCGAGAATCGGGTAGGGGTCCCGGCGGTACTCGAGAAAATTTGCCAACAGCCGCCGCCCCTCCTCCGAGGCGATGGACTCGGGGTGAAACTGCACCCCCTCTATGTCGAACTCGCAGTGCCGGATTCCCATAATATCACCGTCGTTGGCCCGGGCGCTGATCTCGAAGGCCGCGGGCAGCGAGGCCTCCTCCACAACCAGCGAGTGGTAGCGGGTGAAGACCGATTTGCCCGGAAGATTGCGGAAGACCCCCCTGCCGTCGTTGTTGATCTCTTCGGTCTTACCGTGGACAATCCGCGCGGCCTGCACGACACTCCCGCCGAAGGCTTCTCCTATAGCCTGATGGCCGAGACAAATTCCGAGGATCGGCACCTTCCCCGCCAGAGCCCGGATAGCCTCGATGCTGATGC
>JAVVFK010000394.1:0-1515 GCA_032251015.1 Elusimicrobiales bacterium | reverse complement strand
ATATCAAAAACCCGGCGGCAAAAAGCCCCCGGCCTTCGCGGGCCCGGAGGCTTTTCTTTCGCCGCGGAAGTCAGGCCGCCGCAGCGGTCTTTTTGACGGATTTGGAAGGCTGCCAGTCGAGGGCGGCCAGCGTTTCGTCCACTATATGGTCGGCCCATTCCTTGCGGAGCTCGGTGGTGGGCTCGGGCAGCGTGCGGTGATCGATATCGAACTCCCCGAGCATGGCGTTGAGGCGGTCGTAGATGTCCTTGCGGAATTCCTCGCTCTTCGCGTCGCGTATGCCGTCGTCCACCAGCTCGCCCACCATCGGCAGCTTGTAGATCACATCGTAGGGGAAGGTCTCGGCGTAGCCGCGCAGGAAGTCGCGCAGGATCTTGTTCTCTCCGCAGCGGCGCTCCAGGTAGACCAGGTTGTCGAAGACGCTGCGGTCGCAGACCACCACCTGGTAATGGCGCAGCGTGCCGCGCAGCTCCTCGGTGATGTGCTGCATCATGATGTACATCTGGGCCGGCAGCGTGGTGCTTTCGTTTATCGGTATGCCCTGTTCGAAGGCGGTAGCGGCTATCTCGGAGAAGACCTTCACTTTCAGGCCGCGCTTCTTGAGCTCGGCGGCCACCTCGTAACAGAGCGTGGTCTTGCCGGTGCCGTGGGTGGATATCAGCGAGATCTTGTAGGGGCGCTTCTTGGTATGGGGCATTTGGTTCTCCGGGGAAAAATCTGGTCCGGGAATGGTACACTTTTTGGCGCGGCCGTGGCAAAATTTCCGTCGGCGCCCGCCAAACTGGTAAAATAGGGGTCCTCCATGACAAGAATAGCCGCCATACTGCTTTCGGCCGCCCTGCTCGGGGGCTGCGCGTTTTCCCGGGATATATGGCGGAGGAACTGACCATCCCCTACCGCCTGCATTCGGCCGGCCCGGACGGTTTTTTCGACACGGACGACGACGTCCTCTACCCGGAGCTCGAACTTGACCCCCGGTACTCGATCATAAAAGGGAAGAAAGATGGACCTTAAAAAAAGATTCAGCCTCATAAAGAAGCCGCGCTCGGTGGAATCGGCCGCGCGCTTCGAGAGCATAATGCGCGACGTTCTGCCCGGCTACAAGCCGGCGGCCGCGCGCAGCAAATCGCTGGAGGCGGCGATGAAACTGCTGGGGCGCCGCCGCCTGGCGCCGGCCCTGCGCCGCTTCAATTCGGTCATAAAGAAATCGCCCGAGCCGCGCGCCCTTTCGGGCCGCGCGCTGTGCTGGTGGGAGAAGGCCGACTACGGCCGCGCCCTGGCCGACCTGGACCGGGCCGTGAAGGCCGACGGCGAGAACGAGAACCTGCTTGTCCTGCGCTCGCAGCTCAAAAGCGAGATAGCCTCCATGCACCGCGCCGGCTACCGCGCCTCGGACCGCCTGCGCTGGTACGGCCTCGACGACCCGGGCCGCGACTGGGGAGCCGAGGCCGTGGCCGACCTGAACCGGGCCGCGGCGCTCAAGCCCGGCGCCCCGCAGCTCTACGTGGAACGGGC
>JAVVFK010000393.1:0-1518 GCA_032251015.1 Elusimicrobiales bacterium | reverse complement strand
CGGAGGCGGTCGCCGGTATCCAGCGGGCGATGCCGGGAAGCAGCGCCAGCGCGGCCGTGCCGTACATCACCCCGATGAACGGCGCCGGTGCGTCGAGATTGCCGGCCTGGGTGACCCGGAACAGGTTGAACCAGAGGACAAGGGCGACGACGGGGAGGGCGCCGTAGAGGACCCGGCGGTCGGCTTCCCGGAAGTGGAAGGGCTCCATCCTGAAAGCGGGAAGGACGTGGGCGAGGGCGATGAGGATGACCGCCGGATACAGGGCCATCATCCACCAGAGGAAGGTGCCGGCGACGGGGTTTGTCTCCAGGACCGGAAGGAAGTAATGGAGGCTGGCCACGGCCACCGCCCATGCGGCGCACTCCACGGCCACGGCCCTGGCACGCCTTGCCGAGATCGCGACGACCGCCGTCTGCAGGGCAAGGACCATCCAGCGCAGGTCCCCGGCGAAGTAAAGCACCGCCCAGACCGCGATGAGGAAGGTGGCTTTCACGAAGAGCAGCTGGGCGAGAAATCCCCATCCGCGCAGGATCCGCGCCGCGACCGCACCGGCCAGCAGCGTGCAGCCGAGGACGAAGGCCGCCCAGTCGAGCGCGTCCGGATAAAAGGAGCGGAAGAACAGCACGAGGGTCAGGATGGCGAGGGACGTCCCCATCGAGACGCGCACCTTCGGGCCCCATTTCCCGCTGTAGTCATTCAGCAGATACAGGATGACGGCCCCCGCCGTGACCGCATTGAGGTAGATCTGGAAAGGCACGCTCAGCGGGATTTCAACCGTCCGCCAGAGGGCGAGCGCCGGGAAGGCCAGCCCGACGAGGTAGCTTCCGGGAATGATCACCCAGACGAGGCGCCGGAAGACCACCACCCGCGAGAGCAGCGCCCCGGAAAGAAAGAGCAGCCCGGCGGCGATCAGGGCGCCCTCGCGGAGCCCCTCCCACGCCATGAACACGCCCAGCACGTAGCCGAGGTGGAAGGCAAGGAGCACGATTCCCTCCGAGCGTCTCAGGAATCCCACTACACTGATGCCGGCAAGGACGGCCGCCTGCGCGAGCGCGCCGATGAGCGGGTTCTCGATGACGCGGACGGCCGGCAGGACATAGGCCGCGACGCTTGTCAGGTAAAGCATGACCAGGCCCGTCACGAGGATCACGCCCCCGAAGGTACGGAAGCGGCCCTCCATGTAGCGGCCAAGCGCGGTGATGCCGAGGGAGGCGCCTGCCATTTCCAGGCACCGGATCCACGGCGAGGTGGACTGGTTGATATAGACCCCGAAGAAGAGCGCGCTGAGCAGGGCGAGCAGGCCGCCCACCCGCGGGAGCCACCATTGCATGAGAAGGGCTTCCCGGTTGCCGCCCGCCACACTCTCCGGCGGCAACATGCCGATCTGCCGGAGGAAATCCCGCAGGCGCACGCTCCAGTGAATCATCGGCTCCGGTTCCGGCTCGGGTACGGGTACGGTTATGGGTTCCGGCTCCCGTATCGGCTCGGGACGCGGGACCGCTTGCGGGGCGGGTGGCC
>JAVVFK010000392.1:0-1521 GCA_032251015.1 Elusimicrobiales bacterium | reverse complement strand
CAAGGCAATACGGGACTTTCATGCAGGTACTTTGCGTCGGTTTAACGTCGGGCGGCTCCGTGAATTCGGCGGCATTTTCGCCCAAACAGCGCCCCCCCGGATAGGCAATTCCTAAGGCTCGGAAATTAAAGCAAAACCACCTCTGGTCGGCAAATGATTTCACTACGATTCGACTATGACTGATGGCCTAGGGCACGCCGAACCGCCGTCGGCGTCACGCTTCCTCCTCCTTCCGGGCGTGTTGGTTCTGAGGGAACAAGGCCATGAAGCGGATTTCGCCGTCGGCTTCCCGGGACGTATCGATGAAGCCGCCGTCGGCGCGGGCAAGGTTCTGGGCGAAATAGGCATGGACCGTGCGGGCGTCGAGGGCGTCGTCCGGAGCGTTGGGCGCCAGCGCAGCCGCCAAGTTCGGTTTGAGCGCGGCGCCCCCGCCCTGGGCGCTTACCGCCAAGCCTGCACCCTCGGGCAAGGCCGCCGTATGGACCGTAACCGTCCCGCCCCGGGGCAGGCATTCGGAAGCGAGCAGGATCATCAGCAGAAGGACCTTGCCGACCCCCGCCGGCAGGCTGTCCGGGGCATGGCTGCTTTCCGGCCAATGGAGGTCGGCCTTGCCGCCCGCCAGCATCTCGGCGGCCAGTTCCCGGGCTTCGTTCAGGCTCAACGTGCCCACGGCCGACGCCTTGCCGCCGGCCGCCCCGAAGGCAATGCGGAAGAAGGCCAGGCGGCGTGTGACTTCGGATGCGCTGGAAGTCACCAAATCCAGGGCCGCGCCATCCATGTCGCCGTCTTCGGCCAGTTCCAGGCCCGCGTTGACAGCTCCCGCGGGCCCCACCAGATCATGGCAGAGGCGCGAGCACAGGAGCTGGGCAAGGCGGATGTCGGCGGTCATTGACCCCGGTGTCCTCGATTGTCGTCCGTTTCACCACATGATCCAGCGGTTCCGGCAACGACTATTGCCGACCCGCACACGAGGCACAAGGGTCAAGCCCGGCGGAACGCCCGATCCGGCGGCGGCCCCAGTGACCGGGGCACAGAGGATGTCGGTCCGCGACAGGTAAAAAGGACCTTTTCCCCGCTTCCCGAAGCCCGCCGTTCATGTTATAGACTAATCGTGGTATACCAAATGCCAAGATGGAAAATGGCGGTTATCTTCGGATTTCCAAGGGAATTCGGTACTGGCCAGAACCGTTTCGCGGCATAATTCCCCGCCGCCGGCGAGGTGCCCGGCGCGGCCGCCAACGAGGCCCGAATGAACCGGGTCCGAACAAGACCTAAGGAGGAAGTCCGCATGTCCACCGCCACCGCCCAGAAAGGACGCCGCCGCGAACGCGCCGCCTTCGGCAAGGGTCGCCAAATCACGGACCAGGCCGCCGCCGACATGCAGCGCCTTCTCGGCGATCGGCCGCGCCACCGCGAGTACCTGATCGAGTACCTGCATCTGATTCAGGACACTTTCGGTCATCTATCCGACGCCCATATGGCGGCACTGGCGGCGGAACTGCGCTTGGCCCAGACGGAGGT
>JAVVFK010000391.1:0-1524 GCA_032251015.1 Elusimicrobiales bacterium | reverse complement strand
CGCATACTGAGAGGCACGAGAATCAGGGGAAGCAGCATCCAGAGCAGTTCGGGCATGAGGCCATTGTGGCTGTAAAAAATCTCTCTGACAACACCTTGCTCCGCCGGCTTATTAGTACTACACTAATGTTAAGTATATGAAGAGAGATGAAGCACTGCCTCAGATTCACTGCCGCTCCAGTTATTCACTCCTCGCGGGACCTGTATCGCCGGAAGAGATCTGCCGCCGCGCAGCCGCCGAGGGTGCACTGCAGGTCGGTATGGTCGACCGGGGAAATCTCTATGGTCTGCCGGCCCTCTACCGGGCCGCGTCCCGCAGCGGCCTGAAGGCCTTTGCCGGGGCGGAGTTCTCCCGTCCCGGGACGGATGAGGAGGCGCCGCCCCTCTTCACCTTCTATCCTCTCGACCGCGGGGGATTTGCCCGCCTCAACCGGCTTATTACCCGGCTTTCCGCCGACAGCAGCGCCGATCCGGCGGCACTGCTGCTTGAGGAGGGGTGGGAAGGGGCCAGGGTCGCGGTCTTCTCTCCGGATCTCCTCTCCCGGCTGCTGGAGCGGGGGCCGCGGGGCTTAAGGGCCGCCCTGGTCTGGAGGCTTCCCTTCCGGAGTATGCTCTCAGCCGCCCGAAAGCTCAAAATTCCCCCCCTGGCGCTGAACCTCGCGCTTTACCGGGACGAGAAGGAGAGGCGCTTCTACCGTCTGCTGCGGGCGGTTGATCAGAATCGGCGTATGGTCCCGGGGGAGGCGGGGGACGGAGCTCCCGGCGGTTTCCGGCGCCGGGCCGCCCCGGAGGAGATCGAGGCCTTTTTCTCCGCCGTCCCCGACGCCCTCTATCAGACCCGTGTCCTTGCGGGGGATGCACCGGAGACACTCTTCCCCGAAAGCTATGTGTTTCCCTCCTTTAAGGGTCTTGCCGCGGGAGAGGAGTTCGCGCTGCTTCGCTCCCTCTGCGGCCGGGGAATCCGGCGCCGATACGGAGCGGCCGACGAGGCACTTCGCAGGCGGCTCTCCTTTGAGCTCGATATTATCCGGCGCAAGGGCTTCGCCGGCTATTTTCTGGTGGTTCAGGATATTGTTTCCCGCTGTCCCCGCACCTGCGGGCGGGGCAGCTCCGCGGCGAGCATCGTCTCCTATCTGCTGGGGATAACTCACGTCGATCCTCTGGCGCATAATCTCTTCTTTGAACGCTTTCTGAACATGGGCCGTATGGATCCTCCGGACATCGATGTCGATTTTCCCTGGGACGAGCGGCAGAAGACTCTGGAGTACGTCTTCGAGACCTATGCCGGCCGCGCCGCCATGGTGGCGGACCATGTTACCTTCGGCCCCCGTTCGGCCCTGCGCGAGGCCGCCCGGGCCTTCGGTATCCCCGAGCCCGATATCGGACCCCTTTCGGAAGCCTTCCGCCTGGGTGAGTCCGGGCTGCCGCCCTACCTTGCCGCCGCCGCCTCGCGTCTGCGGGGTATGCCCCGGCATATCGGAACCCATCCCGGAGGGGTGGTCATAACTCCCGGGGCCATTACCGA
>JAVVFK010000390.1:0-1528 GCA_032251015.1 Elusimicrobiales bacterium | reverse complement strand
CCTCGACGCCGCCTACGCAGAACGCTTTGGCGCTGCGCTAAAGGCCGCGCCGTTCGCCCACTGGCTGCCCGGGGTGCCGCCCCACCACATGCCGTCGGCCTACCGGGCCGCCGACGTGGTGCTCAATGGCTCTCGGGCGGAAGGACTCGCGAACGTACTTCTGGAGGCCGGGCTGGCTGGGGTACCCTCGCTGGCCGCGAGCCTGCCCGCCAACCGGGAGGTATTGGAGGGAGACAGAGGGGAGCCGGGCGGGCTACTGTACGATCCCACCCGCCCCGGCGGGTTTCACGGTCAGGCCCTGCGTTTGGTGGACGACCCCGCCCTGCGCACCCGCCTCGGGCAGGCAGCCCGAGCCAACGCCCGCCGCTGGCCGCAACCGGCCCAGGAAGCAGCCGCGCTGGTCGCTGTCTACCGCGATTTACTCACTGGCGAGACCGGTTGAAAGGCCCGCGGCCGTTCCTGGAACGTGAATGGTTGGCGTTCGCCACGGCCGCCAAGCGCCTGTAGAGCAACCTTGTGCTCCGCTCCTCTTGGCCGCTTCTCTCCATTTCAGAACCCGTGGCCGGCCGTGCAGCTCAGTCCCTCGGGTAGTCTTCCCATACGGCGTTTCCCGAGCCGGCCAACTCGTCATCGGCCGAGCACTCGAAACGGGACTCCCTCCTTCTGACCGAAAGACGGCCACCCATTTACGGCGGCCGTGGCTGAAAAGCGGACGGTACGTGGCCCCGCGGGGGGGTACCGGCGCTTCAGCCGGCAGCGCCCCGGCCGGCGCCCTTGTGCTTGACGGGCGGGTCGGTTGAGGGATGACCGCTGCGGCGGCCCTCCGCCCAGTAGAGGCCGTAGACTCCCACGAGGAGCAAGATGCTGAGGGTGAGCAGTGCTGTCCTGGTCATTGGGGGCCTCGGTGGCGCTCCGGCCTTGGGTTGGAGGGACTGGGATGGGCCGAGCTACCCTAAAGAACATTTCGGTATTCCTCTGTTTTTACTTGAGAACTTTGCAGGATTTCGGTGGTTTCGAGGTCTGTGGCGAGGAGCTACGTGGGCGGAGCAGGCCGCGGTTATGGACGCGGTGCCCTCCCCCGGCTAACGCCGAGCGGTGCCCGCTGATGTTGGCGCACGCAACAGAGTGTCGGCTCGTTTGAGATGGGGAATGGTCAAGCGGTACATTGCCTGCACGACGGCTTCGTCTTCTGCTTCGCCCACGCCCAGGGCACCCAGCCAGGCTGCCACCGACCGACGCACGCGCCCCCCGAGGGTCTGTGCGTCTGCGCTCGCCAGTAGTCCCTGGCTCTTGCCGCACAAGTTGGTCCAGTACAGCAGTGGGTCGAGCCGTTGGCGGCCTCCATCGAGCCGATAGAGCTGCGCGCCCAGACATTGCAGCAGGTGAAACCCCTTGGCAGGAGACGCGATGCGCTGTTCCGAGACGAGTCCGAGCAAGGTGAGCACCAAGGGGTCGGCGACGTCGGCGTGTTTATGCTCGGGCCCGAGAAATGCTACCGCCGCGTACGCGTCCAGTGCCTCGCGAAGGT
>JAVVFK010000038.1:0-14443 GCA_032251015.1 Elusimicrobiales bacterium | reverse complement strand
AAGCGTCTCTATCTCGTAGCCGGTGCGCGTGGCCTCTACGCCCTGCCAGGCATAGAGGAAGCACAGGGCGCTCACTCCCAGCAGGACCTTCAAAGCCGAATTTCTAGCGCGCCTCTGCATGCGGTTATTCCATGCTGAAAAGCTCTATGCGGCGCAGAGAGTGCTTTTCCCAGAGGTAGAATATCCTGGTCGGTTCCAGCTGGCCCAGCGACGGCAGCGCGGCCCCCCTGCCCTTGCCCGTAAGCAGGCGGTTAAGTTTCCTTCCGGCCCTGAACATGTTCTTGGGGTTCATTTTCCCTCCTGGACTTTTTCTATCACTCTCAGCTTCGCGCTCCGGGCGCGCCTGTTCGCCGCGATCTCCTCGTCGGAGGGCACGGCGGGCTTGCGCGTTACCGGGTTCCAGTCCCCCAGCTTGATCTTCAGCCGGAAGGTCTCTTTCACGATGCGGTCTTCAAGGGAATGGAAAGTGATTACGCCCATCCTGCCCCCGGGCCTGACGAAAGAGGCCACCTTCTGCATACCGCGGGTCAGGTTGTCGAATTCGTAATTGACGGCGACGCGGAGGGCCAGGAAGGTCCTGGTCGCCGGGTGCGTCTTGAGGCCGCGCACGGGCACGGCGTTCTCGATTATCCGGGCCAGCTCGCCCGTGGTCGATATGGGCTTCTTCTCGCGGCCCCGCACTATCGCGCGGCTTATCCGGGTGGACCAGCGCTCGCCGACCACGCGTATCAGGTGCTCGATCTGCTCGTAGGGCCACTGGTTTATTATCGCGGCGGCCGTCAGCGGGTTGGAGGGGTTGATGCGCATGTCCAGCGGGCCGTCGTTGCGTATGCTGAAGCCGCGCGAAGCCTTGTCGAAATGCAGCGAGGAGACGCCCAGATCGAACAATGCGCCCGAAACGGACTCGATCCCTTCGCGGCGCAGGGCCTCGTCGAGGTTGGCGAAATTGGAGTCTATCACCGTGACCCGGGGGCCGAAATCGGCCAGGTTGCGGCGCGCGTGGGCCGCCATCTCGGGGTCCCAGTCCAGGCCGACGAGGCGGCCCTTCGGGCCCAGCCGTTCGAGTATCGCGCGGGCGTGCCCGCCCATGCCGAGAGTGGCGTCGAGGTATACCCCGTCCTTATCCGTGACCATGAGGTCGGCCACCTGTCCCGCCATGACGGGCTCGTGGCCGTAGCACTCGCTCATAAGTCGAAGATCTTGCTGAATTTCTCCAGCGAAGGGTCGACCTTCAGTTTTTTGTATTCCAGCCAGCACTGCGCATCCCATATTTCCGCCTTGTTGCCTACGCCTCTTATTACTATCGCCTTCTTCAGCCCGGCGAACGCCTTGAGCTTGGCCGGCAGCAGTATCCTGCCCTGCTCGTCCAGCGCCGCGTCCACCGCGTTGCCGAAGAAATACCGCTTAAATGCCCGTTCCTCTTCCTTGTTCTCGTACTTGAATATCTCCATGTTGTTGGAGATCAGTTCGTCCCATTTGGAGGGCAGGAACAAGCTGAGGGAACGGTCGAATCCGACGGTGAGCATGAAATGGGACTTGTCTTCCTTCTGCAGTTCCTGGCGGAAGCGCGACGGAATGAAGATCCGGCTCTTCGGATCTATCGCGTGGTCGTATTCTCCGTACAGGGCGCCCATTTTTTTATGCTCTACTGTAAACCCTTTTAACCCACTCTTAAAACACTTCACACCACTTTCCACCACTAGGACCAAAGTATAGACAATGGACCTTTTATTGTCAATGGTCTCATATAAAAGCGATTGTTTTATAAGCCTTTTTTATGGTTTTAAAAGTGTTGGAAAAAGAGGCCGCGATTGATAAACATCAATCGCGGCTAATACATAAGGAAGACTATGGGCTTTATCTGATGCCGGAGATCTTGCCGGTCTTGAGGTCGTAGCGCCAGGCGTACTCGAGCGAGGACATCTTGTTGTAGGGCATGCCGTAGGAACGGTACATCGCCTGCGCCACGGGCTGCCCGTCGCGCAGGTTGCGGCAGAACATGTAGAAAGCGTCGCCGGTCTTGGCGCGCATCAGGAAACGGACCACGCTGTAGGACTGGGCGTACCAGAGCCGTACGCTGTCCGCGTCGGCGTCCGACATGTCGTCGATGCGGACCAGGTCCTCCAGTTTGAATCCCCCTCCGCCCGAAAGTATGCGCAGGTTCTCCGAGAGCCAGGTCGGGGCGGAGAGGCCGCGCTCGGACTGCACGAAGGTGGCGATGCCCTCGCTCAGCCAGAGCGGGCTCGGGCGCTCGGCCGGGAAGAAACTGTCGAAATAGATATGAGTCAGCTCGTGCGCCAGTATGCCGAAAGCCTCGGAACTGTGATAGAGGTATATCTTGCGCTCGCTCAGGCTGGCCGCGCCCCCCGACCAGGGCGGCCGCCCGGTCAGGCGCTGGTAGGTGGACTGCTCGCGGCAATAATAGATGAAGACCTTCTTCTCCCGCGTCCAGGGCGAGAAGGCGACCAGGTCGAGCATGATGTTCCCGTGCAGGTTCTCCAGCTGCGCGGTGAGTTTTTCCGAGACCGACTCCCCCTCCTCATAGACCACGAAATGCCGGGTCTCCGCGGCCGCGAAGCCGTCGGGCAGCGGCGGATAGGCGGCGCGCTCGGCTTCCTCTATGGCCTGATGCATGGAAATCTTCTCTTCCTGGGCGTGGCCCGGGATCAGGTCCGGCGCGGAGGGCAGGTTCCCCACCACCAGCGACTGTGAGCCGGCGGCGGGCCTGGTGGACCGCTCGACGGTGTTCATGGCGGGAGCCGAGGGAGGCACGTAGACCCCGGGTTTCGAAGTGTGCCTGGCTATCTTGTAGGGCGCGGAGGGTTTGCTGAACGGGTTCTTGGAAAAGCGCATCCGCGGCAGGGCCGACATGTCCTCGTTCATATACTGGTACATGAAGAGGCCCCAGATGACGAGCACCAGCGACCAGAAGAGTAGTCTTAACCGCGCTAATATGTCCATTTCAGCGCATCGAGTCGCGCATCTTGACCACCATTTCGGACATCGACTGCACGAAGAGGGCGAAAACGACTATGAAAAGGGCGTGGATGGCCGCCTGTCCCCATATCTGGCTGTTGGCCAGTACCTGCCGCAGCGCGTCGGCGTAGGTGCTTATCTCGGGGTCCGCTATGACGGCGAAGCGCGCGCCGCGGAAAAGGTAGATGCCCATCATGAGCGCGGCGGACGCGGCCGCCGTCAGCGCGGTCCCGGTCCGGGTCATGAACATGGCGCCGGCCGCGGGGGGCATGGTGAAGAGCAGCCACATCGGCGCCCAGTAGCCTCCCAGGAGGTAGAACAGGACCGCGGCGGTCAGCAGGTTCAGCCAGACCAGTCCCACGCGCAGCGAGCGTATCCAGCGCATGAAGCGGTAGGTGTTCCGGTTTATCCAGAAGTTGAGGCCGAAGGCGGCCAGGAGCACGGCGAAGGAGAGCCGCGTTACGGCGGTTTCCGGCTCGGAGAAGTATATCGCGAAGCCGATGAGTATCAGCGCGAACGGGATGAAGAAATGATTGAGTATGTGCATAAACGGGACTTTATCCTTTCCTGGCGAAGACCAGTATGTGACGCTCCTCTTTCTCCCCGGGCAGAGAGTAGCGCGCGTCCTCCGCCGCCTCCCCTCCCGCCGCGGTCAGCGCCGCGTCCACCGCCGGCCGGTCCGCCGCCACCTGCGCCGCGGTCTGCCAGGCGAGGAAGTATCCCCCCGGCGACGCTATATTTAAGCATTGAGGCAGTATGTTTTCAAGTTGGCCCATGGCGCGCTGCACCACGGCGGAGTAGAGGGGCCCTTTCCACTGGCCGAGCCGGGCGTGCAGGGCGCGCGCGTTGCGCAGGCCGAGCCGGGCCGTGATCCAGGTGAGGAACTGGAAGCGGCGGAGGCTTGAATCGCAGAAAGTGAAGTCCAGCCCGGGCAGGGCGATGGCCAGCGGCACGCCGGGAAAGCCCGCGCCCGAGCCGGCGTCCAGCACGGTCCCCCCGCCTGGGAGCAAGCGGCGCAGGAGAGCGGCGCCCGCCAGGGAATCGGTTATGTGGCGCTTTTCTATGGCCGGCAGGTCGGAGGGCGAGACCAGGTTGAGCCTGCCGCTCATCTCGCGCAGGCCGGCCGCGTAGAGCGCCAGCTTGTCCAGTTGCTCCCGGGACAGTTCCAGTCCCCATTCCGGCGGGGGCGCCGGGAATTCAGCGGACATGGGGAGCTCTCCTCAGTTTTTCGGCGGCGGCCCAGAGCAGTTGCACGTCCGCCGGCGTGACGCCGGGGATGCGCGAGGCCTGGCCCAGCGTGAGCGGGCGCACTACGGCGAGTTTCTGTCGTGATTCGGTCAGCAGGCCGCGCAGGCCGGCGTAGTCGAAATCCTCCGGCAGCGGAAATCCTTCCAGCCTGCGCATCTTCTCGGCTTCGCGCAGGTTGCGGGCGATGTAGCCGGCGTAGCGGCGCTCTATAGCCGCGTGCTCGGCGGCGCGCGCCTCCGACCAGGGCAGCAGAGGATCTTCGTCGCCGGGCCTGGCGGCCGGGTCGCCGGAGAATTTTTCCACGGCCCGCCTGTAGCGCTCCCAGGCCGGCCTGTGCGCGGCGTCTACAAGCCCTAGCCGGAAGCCGTCCTCCAGCAGCCGCATATCGGCGTTGTCCTGGCGCAGCAGCAGCCGGTATTCCGCGCGGGAAGTGAAGAGGCGGTAGGGCTCGTCCACGTCCTTGGCGGTAAGGTCGTCTATCATCACGCCGATATAGGAGCGGTCGCGGGAGAGTATCAGCGGCTCCGTGCCTTTTAGAGCGCAGGCCGCGTTGATACCGGCGAGCAGTCCCTGCGCGGCGGCCTCCTCGTAGCCGGTGGTGCCGTTGACCTGGCCGGCGAAATAGAGGCCCGGCACGGATTTGCTCTCCAGCGTGGGCTTGAGCTGGAGCGGGCTCGAGTAGTCGTACTCTATGGCGTAGCCGGGGCGGACGATCTCCGCTTTCTCCAGCCCCGGCACGGTGCGCAGCATTTCCAGCTGCACGTCCTCGGGCAGGCTGGTGGAGAGGCCGTTGACGTAATATTCCAGCGTGGCGTAGCCCTCCGGCTCCAGGAAGACCTGGTGCGACTCGCGGTGAGGGAACTTAACGGCTTTGTCCTCGATAGAGGGGCAATAGCGCGGGCCGGTCCCGCCGATGCGGCCGGAGTAGAGCGGCGAACGGTGAAGATTGGCGTTTATGACCTTAAGCAGTTCCGGCGTGGTCCTGGTTATCCAGCACGATAGCCACGGGCGTGAAGGCACAGTCCCGAAATGGGAGAAGATCTTGGGCGGATCGTCGGGCTTCTGCTCCTCGCAGACGGAGAAGTCCACGCCGCGGCCGTTGACGCGCATAGGGGTGCCGGTCTTGAGCCGGCCCAGGCGGAAGCCAAGGGCCCGCAGGTCGTCGGAGAGCGCGTCGCTGGGAAAATGGTTGGCCCGTCCCCCCCGCGCGGTATGAGCCCCGACGTGGATGAGACCTTTGAGGAAAGTGCCCGCGGAGATAATTACCGTTCTGCCTTTGTAGAGCGTGCCGCGCGCCGTCACTACGCCGGCCAGCCGCGACCCTTCGAAGGCCAGCCGGGCGGCCTCGTCCTGCATCAGCTCGAGCCTTTCCTGGCCCTCCAGAACCCGCTTCATGGAGAACTGGTAGAGCTTCTTGTCGCATTGCGCCCGCGGCGAGCGTACAGCCGCCCCGCGCGAGGCGTTGAGCTGCTGGTAGGAGAGCGCCGCGCGGTCGGCGTTGCGGCCCATCTCGCCGCCCAGCGCGTCTATCTCGCGCACCACCTGGCCCTTGGCCACGCCGCCTATCGACGGGTTGCACGACATCTGCGCCACGGTATCGAGGTCCTGAGTCAGCAGCAGTACGCGCAGGCCCATCCTCGCGGGGGCCAGCGCGGCCTCGCAGCCGGCGTGGCCGCCGCCGATCACTATCACGTCGAAATCCCGCGGGTATTGGAACATTTCCTTTTGTCTTTCCTTATATCAGCATCAGCAGCGGGCCGATATCGCCCGGCAGCAGTAGAGAGAGGCCGTAGAACATTCCGCCGAAGAGCAGTATCACCGAGACGGCCGCCGCCGCGGCGCGCGCGGTGCCGGGGCAACCCCGGGACTTGAGCGCCCTTACCAGCAGCCACACCGACCAGACGGCGGCGGCCAGCATGGCCGTCTCGTATACCGGCTTGCTGCCGGCGGCTATGGCCAGCAGCTCGAACGGTGCCAGCGCCAGTACCGGCGCGGAAACGGCCAGCATAAGCCGGAAGTAAGGCATGAATTCATCCCGGCGGTTAAGGAAGACGGCCAGGGCCGCCGCCGCGGGGACCATGGCGAGTACGGCGCCGAGGGCGGGCTTATCCGCCGCCGCGGCGAAAGAGATGAAATATACGATCACGGCCGTTATCGAGACCAGGACCCGCGGCCCGGCCCGCCCGGCGGAGAAGAACTCCGCGGCCCGGGGCAGCATAGCCGCGACCAGCGCGTTGAGCAGGAGGCCCCCGGACAGCGCCACTCCCAGGTACACGCCGTAAGATCGTCCGAACGTTTCCGCGGGAACCTCGGGGATGAAAGCGGGCGGCAGCAGCGAGGAGATCAGCGCTCCCGCCGCGGCGTAGGCCGCGAACAGGACGGCCGCGGGCGCCGACGGGGCGCCCGGGTCGAGCTGGCCCGCTATGGCGCTGTCAGGTCTGAAGAGCATGCCGGTAAAAAGAGAGGCCGCTTTTTTTATCATATCTTCCCTTTCGCTCTATTTCCCCACGCAGAATTTGCCGAATATTTCCGAGAGTATCTCTTCGGGGGTCGTCTCGCCCAGTATCCCGCCGAGCGACGAGAGCGCCGCGCGCAGATGTTCCGCCGCCAGTTCCGGCTCCCCGGCCTTTATCTTCTCCGCCGCGGGACCCAGTTCGTCCGCGGCGCGCGACAGCGCCTGGAAATGGCGGGCGGAAGTGACCGCCCCGCCCAGACCCCCTTCCTCCACGGCCGCGGTCTCCCCCCGGAGCAGGGCCGCGCGCAGGCGGTCCAGTCCCTCCCCCGTGAGCGCGGACAAGGCGACGGCCTCGCCGTCGGAGCGCGCCGGCGGCAGGTCGGACTTGTTGAAGACCTTTATGACGCGAGCGCCTGGCGGGAGCCTGTCGGCTATGGCGCCCGCCGCCAGGCGGTCCCCGTCGGACTCGGGCGCGGAGCCGTCCATCACGAAGATAACTATGTCGGACGAGGCGACGGCCGCCGCGGCGCGCCTGAGGCCTTCCGCCTCTATGTCCCCGCCCGGCGCCGGGTTGAAACCCGCCGTGTCGGCGAACGTGACCCGGTGGCCGCCCAGCTCCAGGGGGGTCTCGACGCAGTCGCGCGTGGTGCCCGGCTCGCGGGAGACTATCGCGCGCGAGGAGCCGGCCAAAGCGTTGAGCAGCGAGGATTTACCGGAGTTCGGCGCGCCGGCGATGGCGACCCTGACCCCTTCCCGCACGAACCGGCCGCGGCGGAAGCTTTCCGCGGCTTCCGATATCTTCGCCCGCGCGGCGAGTACCCCGTCCGACAGGGCCGCGGTGTCTTCCGCGGGTATCTCCGAGTCGGCGTCGTCGAGGCGCGCTTCCAGCTCGGCCAGGACGCTCACCAGCGGGGACTTGAAGTCCTTTATCCTGGAGGAGAGCTCTCCTTCCACCTGCCGCATGGCGGCGGCGTGCTCCGCCCGGGTGGAGGAGGCGATCAGGTCGCCCACGGCCTCGGCTTCCGCCAGGTCCAGCTTGCCGTTGAGGAAAGCCCGCAGCGTGAACTCGCCCGGCTCCGCCTCGCGTGCGCCGTGGCGTATCGCCAGCGTCAGCGCCGCGCGCAGTATGTACGGCGAGCCGTGGCAGAAAAGCTCCACCGTGTCGTCGCCGGTATAGCTGGCCGGCGCGCGGTAGAAGACGGCGACGGCCCGGTCTATGACCTCGTCCCCGTCCTTTATCCTGAGCAAATGTGTAAGACGCGGCCTGGGATCGGCCAGCGCTTTATTGGGATGCAGGAAATTGGCGCAGACGGCGAAGGCGCGCGGGCCCGACACGCGCAGCACGGCTATAGCCGCGCTGCCCGGCGCCGTGGACGGCGCGACGATGGTGTCTCTGGTATCCGGGGGCCGCATTCCTTCTCCCTTTATGAAAACGCGGGCGGGGCCTTTTTACAGGCGCCCGCCCGGTCTTTTTCCGCCGAACCCGCGGGGGCTCAGCGCTTCTCGTTCTCCCCGTTGACGGGGGCGGCTTCGCCGCCGGTCTCCGTCTCCGGGCCCCTGGCCTCTTCGGACGGGGCCTGGGCCTCGGCCTTGGGTTCCTCGGGCGTGGCGGCTGGCGCCTCTGCGGCCGGGGTGGTCTCCTGGGCCTTGGGCTCCTCGGGCCTGGCGGCGGGCGTCTCGCCGGGCTTGCCGGAGAGCGGGCGCAGCACTACCTTGCGCCATTTCCCTTCGCCTTCCGAGACCGTCTCGACCTCGGGATAGGAGGCCTTGACCAGGTTATGCACGTACTTGCGCATGGGGGCCGGCATGGCCTCCAGGCGGAACAGCCTGCCGGTGGCCTTCACCGTCTTCACGGCGAACTCCACCTTGCGGTCCAGTTCCTTTTCCTTGCGCTCCCAGTAACCGCCCGTGTCGAGCTGCACCGACAGTTTGCCGGAGCGGCCCTTGTTGACTATCGAGCTTACCAGGTACTGCATCGCCTGCATCGGCCGGGCGTTGTCCTCCAGGAGCATCGCGCTCTCGGCCGATTCGAACTTTACCAGTATCTTCCCCTCTTCGAGGGTCTTCACTTCCTGTATCTCGCAGGGCAGGCCCATGTATTCCATCATTTTGACGACGGCCTGTTTCGCGTGCTCGGCGGTATCCTCCGGCCTGCTTATCTCCATCGCCGCGGGCTGCAGCTCCGGAGGCGGGCCTTCGGGCCTGCGTATCTCCTGCCTGGGCGGGCGTCCTTCGGACCTGTCGCGCCGGGGCCTGTCGCCCCTGCCGCCGCGGTCTCCACGCTCGCCGCGCTCGCCGCGGTCCCGGCGGCTCCTGCCGCCGCGCTCACCGCGTTCGCCGCGTCCGCGCTCTTCCCCCCGCTCCTGTCTGTCGCCGCGCCCGCGCCCGCGGTCCTCGTCGGAACCGCCCCAGCGCTTTTCGCGCAGCACTACGCAGGCGGGCCTGGCGCCGAACCCGAAAAGGCCTTTCTTGCCCTCGGATACCACCACGACCTCCACCTGGTCCCTTCTCAGGGACATTTCTCCGAGGCCTTTTTCCACCGCGTCCTGGATGGTCTTGGCCTCAATTTTCATCTCTTTCATCTTACTTTACCTCCGCGGGAAGCCCTGGGGCCTCCCGTAAAATAGTCACGCGAACTTCTTCTGCATGTACATGCTCTGGGCGAAACCGAACAGGCTGTTGACCAGCCAGTACATGACCAGGCCGGCCGGGAAGGTCAGGAACATGAACGTGAAGATGACGGGCATCCACTTCATGATCTTGGCCTGCGCCGGGTCGCCGGCCTGCGGGTTGAAGTGCTGCTGCAGCACCATGACCGCGCCCATCGTCAGCGGCAGGACGTAGTACGGGTCCTTGGACGAGAGGTCGGTTATCCAGAGCGCGAACGGCGCGCCGTGCAGGCTCCACGAATTGCGCAGCGCGGTGAACAGCGCGAAGAAAATGGGTATCTGCAGCAGCATCGGGAGACAGCCGCCCAGCGGGTTGGCGCCGTGCTTCTTGTACATCTCCATTATCTCCTGATTCATGCGCTGCGGGTTTTCCTTGTACTTGGCCTGGATGCGCTGCATCTCGGGCTGCAGCTTCTTCATCAGGGTCATCGCCTTGTAGGACTTGAAGCTCAGCGGCATCACGAAGATCTGCAGGACGACGCTCAGCATCAGTATGGCGACGCCGTAATTGCCGGTCATGTCGTGGAAGTAATTAAGGGCCTTCTCGGCCAGTTTGGCCAGCGGCGAAAAGAAGCCGAAATCGACGGAACGGTCCAGCCCGCGGCCGAGCTGGCGGAGAAGCGGCAGGTGCTTGGGGCCCAGGTAGAAATCCATTTTCCAGATCTTCGACCCGCCGGCCTCCAGCGTCTCGGCGCCGAAGGGGATCAGCAGCGACGGGGCCTCGTCCTCCTCCCCGGACTTCTCCTCGAGGTACTTCAGGCCGGAACTCTCCAGCCCCTCGCCCAGTACGGCGGCCAGGAAATAACGGTTGTCCACTCCGGCCCACAACCAGTCCTTCTCGCCGGAGTCCTTTTCGAGCTCGACCGGGGTGGGGTTCTTCTTCCCCTCCTGCTGGACGGTGTAAAGCGCGCGCCAGAGCTTGGGGTTCTCTTTTCGTTCGCTCTTGACGGTGGAAATGCCGGGGCCTATCTTGAGTGCCCACGGCTGGAGCAGCCGCGCGGCGCGGCCCTGGTTGGAGACTTTTACGGTGAGGGTGTTGATGCGGTTGTCGGGGTCGAAGTCGAAGGTCTTGGAGATGAGTATTCCCTGCTCGGGCCTGGCCTCGAAGGAGGCGGAATACCTCCGGGAGCCGGCCGGTTCGAAGCGCAGTCCCTCGAAAGCGGTGAAATAAGCCGAGCCTTCGGGCACCAGGTCCACCGGCTCGACGGGGCCGTCGTAGACCGCGCCGACGAGGGAGGCCGTGAGCGGGTCCAGCGCGTACTCGGCTTTGGCGACCTTGATCCTTACGGGTTCGTAGGAGCGGGAGGAGGCTTCTTCGGAGAACTTGAGGGGCTTGGCGTCCGCACCCGCGGCCGCGGCGGATACGGCGGCGGCGGTGGTCACGCCGGCCTTCTGCTCCCCTTCGACCGCGACCTGCTTGGGCGGCGGGGGCGAGACCATGGAATACCAGCCGATATAGACTATCGAGGACAGTACTACCGCTAAAACAAGGTTCTTCTGCATCGTGGCCTCCTAAAGGCCGGCCGCGCAGGTTTCAGGGTACCGGGTCGTAGCCGCCCGGGTTGAAAGGATGGCAGTTCACTATACGGCGGGCGCCGAGAGCGAGGCCCCTCACTGGGCCGTGCTTCTTGAGCGCCTCGAAGGTGTACGCCGAGCATGTCGGGTGGAAACGGCAGGCGCGCGGCCCCAGCAGGGGACGCAGCGAGGCGTAAAATGCCTTCAAAAAAGCCGTCATGCCTTTCCGTTCCGGCGGGGTTCCGCCCCGGGGCCCGGGAGCAGCCCGGCCCGTTTCCAGGCCTGCAGCAGCTCCGTTTCCGCCCCGGCCAGCGAGTCGAGCCCGCAGCCGGCCTTCGGGTAAATTATGAACCAGGCCCCATCCTTCAATCGAAACCTGTTGAGCCTGTAAGCTTCTCTCATCACCCTCTTTATCCTGTTGCGCCTCACCGCACCGCCGGCCTTGCGGCTTACCGCCAGGCCCATGCGCCGGCCTTCGATGGCCGGGGCAAGGGGACACCATGCCGCATGGTGTCCCCGGGGTTCGACGTTCCACATCACCAGGCTTCGGGTCGCGGTCTTCTCGCCGGTCTCGAAGACCCGGGAGAAGTTGTTGCGGCCTTTGAGCCTCATGGCGCGGGAAAGAGGGAATTTCTTCACTGAATCCAGATCGCCCCGTCCGCCGTAAGGCGGAGGGGCGCTCCCCTTATTCGGGGATGATGCTCCAGCGGCCCTTCCGGCGCCTGGCGGCCAGCACTTTGCGGCCGCCCACGGTTTTCATGCGCGCGCGGAAACCGATGGATTTCTTTCTGCGTCTTTTGTTAGGTCTGTATGTAGGGAGCATATGTGCGTATATTATATTTATTTCATCGCTTTAAAGCAAAACCCCGGTTCCGGGGGACGTTGTTTAGTTCTTTAGTTTTTAAGTTCGTTCGGTCGCGGGACGCCGCCGCCTGTGGATAAAAACTAAAGAACTAAACAACGTCCCCTTTGAGATGTATCAGATGGCCATGCCGCGGTCGCACTTGGCTTCCCGGTAAAGCATCATGAAGGACGGGTCCACCGTCATGCCCCCGTCCGGGCGCATCCGCCGCCGTATCTCGCCGCAAAGCGCGCGTTCCTCCACCGTCAGCGGGATGAGCTGTTCCAGGTGCAGCAGCCGCTGGGCGCCGGTGGCGCCGCCAAGGCTCTCCAGCCGTTCGAAGCGGGCGGGCTTTATGGTGTAGTCCCCACCTCCCGCCGCGAAGACCAGCCTGGCCTTTATGTCGCCCAGGAAGATGCGGGCGCCGCCGGCGGGTATGACGAGGCGGCTGTCCGCGGTCCTGAAGAGAGAGCGGGTCGCCGGCAGGGCGCTCAGGTATCCGAAGGCCTCGCGCCCGATCTCCAGGCGCCTCCGGACTTCCCCCGCTTCGTTGCTCTCCGAGGTGCCGCGTATTGAGCCGCCCAGTTCCTCGGAGATAGTGTAGGGGACGTCCAGGTCGCGGTTGAGCACCAGCTCCTCCTGCCGGCTGTCCGCGGTCACCAGTATGCCGGTGATGCGGCGCGTGGCGGAATCGAAGACCGGCCCGCCCGAGTTGCCGCCGAAGGCGTCTATGTCGGTCGCCAGGATGCTCCTGCCGACCCGGTGTATGGACGCGTCCTCCGGGCCGGTGATCTTTACCGCCATGCCCATCGGGTAGCCTATCGTGAACACTTTGGCGCCTTCCGCCGTCAGCAGGCCCGAGCGGTCCACGGACAGCGGTTCCCTGCCCTCGGCCGCCCTGTCGAGAAAGAGCAGCGCGTAATCCTTGTACCCGTCGTAATAGCTGTTCAGGTCCCGGAACGAGGCGTCGGAAAGGTCCTTGAGTTCCCTGACGTAAACCCTGCGCACCGAATAGACGTCGCGCGGGTCGAAGCTTTCCGAGAATTCCCCCTCGCCGCCGGCTTTCCAGCCGAACACCGCGTAGATATTGTCGAAACGCTTGCCGTCCCCCTCGTCGGACGAGACGCAGTGCCCGGCGGTGAGCACCAGGTCCCGCGAGACCAGCGCACCGGAGCAGAAGGACAGGACGGGCTGGTCGTGGAAATCGGTGCCGGCCCCGTGCCCGCGGCCCTGGCCTATCGTGGAGACCCTGAGAGGCTTGTACCTGCCGGAAGCCTCGTCAAGGATCAGCGAGTCTTTTTTTACCAGCGCCACGGTCGAATCGGCCAGCTGGCGCAGGCTCCTGTCCACTTTATAGTAGTCGGTTATCGTATTGTCGCCGTAGATGGCGATGTTCTGGAAGGTGCCGCCGTTCCGGTCCGCCGCCGGCACCGCCCGCGGTTCCGGTATGTCCGGGACGTCCGCGCCGCCGGCGCTGTCCGAAAGCGCCTCGAACGCCGAACCCGGCGCGTCGCGCAGGTCCCCCGGTACGGACGGGGCTTCCCGCCGGAACTCGAGTACCGTCGCCGTGACCGCGAAAAGAGTCAGTGCCGCTATGAAATGTTTTTTCATGAACGCTCCGTCGGCGCCCTACCGCGGGCGCTTATTTATATAGGATACCTTAACCGTCCGGGCAGGCAAGGGCCGAAGGACCCATCCCCGCTCCCTTATTTGTTAAAATATATACGAATGAATTTCTGCGACAGCGCCATAGTGCTGCGGCGGCGGCCCCTCCAGGAGAACGGCCGCATAGTCACGCTCTACACCAGGGACCACGGCAAGCTTGAGGTCAACTTCAAGGGCGTGGCGCGCGCGGCCGGCAAGCTCAAGGCGCTCAGCGAACCGCTCACCGTGGGCGATTACCGCTTCCACCTGCGTCCCGGCTCCAATTTCCCCGTCTGCACCGGCGGCAGCCCGCTGCGCGCTTTCCCCGGCATAAGGGCCAGCGCCGAGCGGCTGTTCCTGGCCTCTCATTTCTGCGAGCTCGTGATGGGCATGACGCCCTACGCCGACTCCAACCCGGAGAAGTACGCGCTGCTGCTCTCGGCGCTTGAGCGCCTCGACTCCAGCGGATTCACGCCGTGGACCCGCCGGGCCTTCTCGCTGCGCCTGGCCGAGCTGGTCGGAGTGGGTTTCGCGGAGACCAGCGTGGGCCTGGACCCGGACCTCTGGGCGACGCTGCACTCGGGCAGCTGGGACGGCGTGGACGCCGCCCATTCCGACGACGACCTGCTCAGGCGCGTGGACACCACGCTGGAGAAGTGCTTCGCCGGGAACCTCGGGCTGACTTTCAAGACCGCCGCTTTCGTCTGAACTTAGGAGACAACATGAACTTCCAGGAAATAATACTCAGGCTCGACCAGTACTGGGCCAAACAGGGCTGCGCCATAATACAGCCCTACGATCTCGAGAAGGGCGCGGGCACCTTCAACCCGGCCACCTTCTTCGGTTCGCTGACCTCCAGGCCCAACAGCGTGGCCTACGTGGAACCCTGCCGCCGACCCGGCGACGGCCGCTTCGGCGCCAACCCCAACCGCCTTGGCAAGTACTACCAGTACCAGGTCATCATCAAGCCGCCGATGGCCGATATACAGCAGGTCTACCTGGCCTCGCTCAAGGCGATAGGCGTGGACCATTCCGAGCACGATATACGCTGGATAGAGGACGACTGGGAATCCCCCACGCTCGGCGCCTCCGGGG
>JAVVFK010000389.1:0-1536 GCA_032251015.1 Elusimicrobiales bacterium | reverse complement strand
AGCGCTCTTCGAAAAAATAAGGCCCCGCCTCTTACCGCAAAAACCCCGCCGCGGCGGGGTTTTTTCATAGAATATACATATGAACTGGCTCCACGCTTTCGCTCTGGAATTCCTGCGTCTCACCTGGGAAGTACTGCCTTATTTCCTGGCCGGCGCCGCTTTCGGCGCCGCGCTCGACGTCTGGCTGAAACCGGAATTCGCACTCAGGCATCTGCGGGGAGGCTGGCTGTCCATGGCCAAGGCCTCGGTGCTGGGCATGCTGATGCCGGGCTGCGCCTGCGCCACCATGCCTATGGCCGAGGGCCTGCGCCGCAAGGGAGCGGACCTCGGCACCGTGACGAGTTTCCTGCTGGCCTCGCCGCTGGCCAGTCCACAGACGCTGGTGCTGACCTGGGCCCTGCTGGGGTGGCCGTTCGCGGCCGCGCGCGCCCTGGCCGGCCTCGTTGGGGGCATGGCCATAGGCTCCGTGTTCCTGAAACTTGAAAAAAACGCCGCCTGGCTGCGCATACCGGCCGCGGCGGCGGAAAAGAAAATCCCCTGCGCTTCCGGCTGCGCCTGTTCCGGCGGCGGCCAGGAAGCTGAGGCGCCGAAAAAGTTCTGGCCCGTCTTCGTCGACATCGTAAAGGAACTCGGCAAGTATTTCGCCATAGGCATGGCCATAGCGAGCGCCCTGGTGGTAAGCGTACCGCAGGATTTCATAGCGGGCTACCTGGGCACTTCCGGCCCGCTGGCCTACCTGGCCTCCGCGCTGGCGGGGGTGCCTCTCTATGTCTGCGAAGGGGAGGAGATACCGCTGACGCTTTCCTTTATGAAACTCGGCCTCGGACCGGGCCCGGCTTTCACCTTCCTGCTCGGTTCGGTAGGCACCTGCATACCTACGATGATAATGTCGCAGAAACTGATAGGCCGGCGGGGGCTGATGGTCTACGCCGCTTTCTGGCTGGTCTTCGCCCTGACGGCGGGACTGCTGTTCGGGGCCGCCTCCGCCTGACTCCCGGCGCCGGGATCAGTCGTCGGTGGTGCGTCCGTCGAAAAAGTCCTTATCGAGCACGGTCTCTTTTATTCCGGCGGGGCCCGGCGACGGGAATACGCCGGTCCAGCGCTCCGGCATCAGCATAGTGCCTGTATTGAGGTAATCCTGCCTCTGGGAGTAGATGACGTTGCAGTCGCGCTTGTAAGGCATATCGGGACAGCCGAATTTGCTGAAGACCGCGTAGCGGTAATCGAAGCCGCCGGTCCCGGCCGCGCGGCCGCCCTGCGAGGAAAAATATTTAAAGCCGACCACCGAATCGTTGTACTCGGGCTGTACCCGCCCCTGTACGTCGATGTAGCCGATGAAGACCACCGCGTGGCCGGTCCTGGTCGTGCGGTTTATGTTGACGAAGTCGCCGGGCCTGAGCCGTTCGAAGAGGCGGCGCTCGCCCATACCGAAGTTTATAAGCGCGTCGGCGGTGCCGTAGGCCTTGAACTCGTGATTGACCCAGATATGTCCCTTGAGGTCGGTTATCGCCAGCCCCTCGTAGCTGCGCCGCGGAA
>JAVVFK010000388.1:0-1557 GCA_032251015.1 Elusimicrobiales bacterium | reverse complement strand
TACCCGGGCCATGCTGCACGCGGCGCTCGACGGCAGGCTCGACGCCGCCGGCTTTACCGCCGATCCCAACTTCGGGGTGCTGGTGCCCAACGCCTGCCCGGACGTGCCGACGGACGTGCTCAACCCCAGGAACACCTGGGCCAACGCCGGGGCCTACGACGCCCAGGCGCGCGACCTGACTCAGCGTTTCGAAGCCAATTTCGGACAGTTCGAAAGCCATGTCGGCGACAGCGTGAAGGCGGCCGCCATTCGCGCCGCCGCCTGAGCCTGATCCGATCGATTGACGGGAAGCCGGCGCCTTCGGGTGCCGGTTTTTCTTTGGCCGCGCCGGTCCTTGGGGCAAACTGGTCGCGAAACCGAACCGAATGCGGGAGAAACATCATGAGGGCACTGGCAGTGATTCTGGTTGCGGCGGTTCTTGCCGCGGGAACGGCGCGCGCCCAGTCGACGACGCAGGAGACGGTCAGGGACGTCGTGTTCTCCGAGATCGAGAAGCGTGTTTTGAAGGATGTCCTGGGAAACGGGCGCTACGAGGCCAAAGGCGACGGGACCTATGAGAAGGTCATCAAGAACGGCAAGTACGACGACCTGGAGCGCGGCCGCGACGGCAAGTTCTACGGCAAGACGCAGGACAAGGGGAAGAAGGGCCGCGGCCAGGGACTGCCGCCGGGCCTGGCCAAGAAGGGCAAGCTGCCGCCGGGGCTGCAGAAGCAGCTTGAACGCAACGGCCGCCTGCCGCCGGGCCTGGCCGGGAACCCCCTGCCCTACGAGGCCGTGGTCAACCTGCCGCCGCCCGCGCCGGGGACCGAGCGCGCCGTCGTCGACACCTCCGTGGTCCTGTTGGAAAAGGGCACGGGCGTGATCCTGGATGTGCTGACGGACGTGCTCGCCCGGCCCTGACGGGTCTCCGCCAGGCCCCGGCGGACCCGGCCTGTTCCGCCTTTCCTGGCCGTGCCGCTAGGTTTTTCCTTGACATGTATTTGCGAATGATTTGCAATTGCAATTCATTCGCAACACAAGGTCATTGAACGGAACGGACGGACACATGGCACAGTTGGGATACGACGGGCGCGGGGCGTACAGGGACGGCGTGAAAAGCGGCGGTCCCGGCACACCCGGCTACGAAGGCGGCGACGACTGCTCGGGCGCCGGCCCGATCCTGCGCCGGGTCCCGGAGGCGGCGCGGCCGCGGCGGCTCGATTTCTCCGATCTCGACCTCCCCGAATGCCTGCTGATCAAGCCGATCCGCCTGTGGCTGCACGGGGCGGAGAACTGGACCCTGGTGGCCATGCAGTACAACGCCCATTTCGGGCCCGGCCTCGCCTCCGGCGCGCTGACGGCGCTGCGCGGCGTGATCGAAACCCTCAATGCCGGCGGCCGGCGCATGATGCAGTTCCACAAGGCCTGGAAGCGCCCAACCACCGGCGACGAGCGGGCCCTGGTGGCGCTCGCCGCCGCCGTGCAGGCGGGCGATCATGACCGCGCCCGGGCCATGGCCCTGCGTCTGGTCGAAGGTCCGTGGCAGCAGGCGTTGCTGGACGACATGGCGGCGTTGGC
>JAVVFK010000387.1:0-1557 GCA_032251015.1 Elusimicrobiales bacterium | reverse complement strand
GCCGCGGCCGCCGCGAAGACCAGCAGGTAGAAACGGGAGAAATGCCAGCCGGCCAGGGCCGCGGCCGTGAGCACCGCGGAGAGGACCGAATGGACGGTACGCGTTCTCCCTTCCTCCTTCATCGCCTTGACGAAGAACGCGAGCCCGCCGAAGATGAGCGGCAGAGCGAAGTCCTCGTAATTAAAGCCGTTGACCGCGCGCGCCCAGCTTATTCTGGCCGAGACGTAGAAGAAGGCTGCGATGAGACCGCCCGCCCGTCCGCCGCCCAGCGCCGCCCCCAGCCCGTATACGGCCAGCAGCGTCAGCGAAGTGTAGAACGAGATGAACCACGCGAGGTATACGTGGAAAGGCGGGCCCTCTCCGCCGCCGAAGAGGAGGCGGTAGAGTCCGCCGCTCAACGGTTCCATGGCCAGCGTGAATTCCTCCCGCGGCCGCGCGCCCTCGGGGAACTGGGCCGCCTTGTCCGTCTCCGGTATGGGGAGGCCCAGCGATATCATTTTCGCGTAACGGTACTGGAAGGCGGATTCGGACCAGAAGAAGGCCGTGTCGTCGGCGGGATCGAAGCCGGGCGAGAGTTGGTAAAGACGGACCTTGAACAGCGAGAAGGCGGCGTAGAGGGCGAGCAGCAGCAGGAGGGCCGCCGCCGGGCCCCTGTAACGTGTCCGCTTCCCCGCGGCCGCCTCTTTCGCGCTCATGGTCCTTAAGCCGGGATCAGCGCGTTTTCGGAGTGTCCGCAGGGACCGCCGGGGGGGCGGCCGCGCGTTCGTGGCGCACGAACCAGACCAGGTCGGCGAGCGGGGACGGATCCTCCCGGAAATCCTCCGCTTTCTCCAGGTCCTCGGTGTAAACGGAGAGATGCTTCAGCCCCGGCATCCTGGTCTTTATAGAGAACGGGATGCCCGCGTTGTACACGATGTGACCGTTGCCGGCGACGACCAGCATCGCGTATCCTTTGTGCTTTTTCATCGCCTTAACGGCGCTGTCGGCCATTCCCTCGTTCCAGGCCGCCATGGAAAGCAGGTAATTATCCCAGGTGATCACTTTCGCCATCGGGTTGTCGCCGTGGCCGCCGTAGGTGGAGCGCAGGTACGAGACATAGAGAGGGTCGCGGTTTATCTCCACTTTTTCCGGCAGCGTCCTCTTCTCCCCGGGAGAGAGCGAGCCCATGCCGCCGCGGGCTATCTTTTTTATCACCGCGCGGGGAACATTGAGGGCCGCCGCCTTTAATTTATTCTTCCTTATATAGTCGAAGAGCGGCTTGTAGAGGCCGAAGTCGAAGCCCCATTCTTTTTTCCAGTCCGCGCTTTCGAGGAATTCTTTTTCGGAAATTTTTCCCGCGGCGTACTTTTCCAGGACCGGCTGCAGGCCGGAGTTTAGCATCTCGAAACCGACCGCCACTTTGTTCTTCCTGGCGGAGGCCAGTATTTTCAGCGCTTCGAGCTGGGCGAGATGTGCGAACTTCTGGTCATGGGATTCTCCAACGTAGACCACGTCGCTCGCGGCGATCATCTCCGCGAAAGCCCCGGGCCCGGGGTTCGTCCCCGCGGCGGGGTCCAT
>JAVVFK010000386.1:0-1562 GCA_032251015.1 Elusimicrobiales bacterium | reverse complement strand
GCGTTATGAAGTCCCTCGGACTGTATGGTCCCGGGGTGGCCGATCTTGCCGTGACTGCCGAGTTCTCCGGAAAGTTTTACCACCGGTATATCGAAGGACCCGCCCGCTTCCTTATGGCTTATATCGGCCGGGGTCAGTTCGGTGGGGTTGAGATGTTTCAGTCCGCCGGTATCCGTCGGGGGGGCGGCGTCCGCGCGGGGCTCAAGCTGTATCGCATCGCCGGAGGGGGCGCCTGAAACCGGCGCGTCCGTTTCGGGAACGGGGGAGGGGAATGAAGGTTCTCCGCTCCCGGCCGCCGGGGGCATGGCGGAATCCCCGGGCGCGGCTGCGCCTCCCGGGCCGCCGATGAGCGCAGCGATCTCTTGGTAGCCCGAAGCTTCTTTCCAGTCCTCGGTCTTTTCGCCCACAGGGGTCTGGGGGCAGATCAGCAGCGACGGAGAAAATTCGGGCAGTTCGAGCAGTTTTTCTTTCTCGAAGGGGCCCAGTATTTCGTTCCTGACGTACGCCCAATATTTCATATCACGGTCCTTGCTTCCGGGTGTCGGCGATACTAATAAATCCTCTATAGAAAATCGGCCGGCGCATATTTTTACGCGCCCCCGGGAACGCTCCTCCCCGGCAGATAAGATTCTAGCGGGAGGGTGTTACGAAAATAAGAACGGTAAGTTAAATTATTGTACAATGAATTTTCGATGAATATCCCCGCACGATACAGGAAATACCTCCCGTTGGCCGCCGTGGCCGGAGTTTTTCTGCTGGTCGTTTACTCGGTCTTAAGCCGGACCTCCCCGCGGCGGGTGAACCTTTCCGGCCAGGCTTCCTACGCCGCGCAGGCTGTTGCCGAGGCGGAATACGCCGCCCGCAACAAGGAGAGCCGCCGCCCCAACTTGCCCCTGGCGCCGGACGCCGAGGTGCGCTCCGAGGGGGGGATCATGATAGTCCGCGACCGGAATTTTGAATACGCCGCCGAAAAGCCCAAGAGCATGGAACAGATGCTGCGCGAAATGGCCGAGGCCAAGCGCCCCGCGGCCGTTTCGCTGGACGACGACCAGCTGGAAACCATGAGGATAAAGGCCGGCGGCGGGCCGTACGAGGGCGCGGTCCGGGTTTCCGCCGTCCCGCTCCCCGGCGGGGCGATGCAGGAGGGCGGCCCCGGCATGATAGCCGCCCCGGTCGACTATAAACTTTTCCGAAGCAGGAACGCCTGGAACGCTTTCAGGAGTTCGCATAAGGGCGATTTTCCCGAATCGGACTTCAAAAGCAACTTCCCCCTGATACTGGTTTCGGTTTCCGAACTGCCCAGTTGCATCTTCAAGATAGCCGGCGTATCCCCGGCCAGGGCTGCGGTCGAGGTCTACTACCGGCTTGATCCGCTGGCCATGGCCGATGACGGTACCGGCAAGGATTACGAAGTGTTTTCCTCCACGCTGGTGCCGGCCGGTTTCGACGTCAAGCTGGTGCAGGTCCCCTGATTTCCCCTCCCGGGCAAAAAAAAAGCCGCCCCGCGGGGGGCGGCTCTTTTTTTGACTCCGGGTTTCAGCCGGCGGCCAGCCTGGCTGCCG
>JAVVFK010000385.1:0-1575 GCA_032251015.1 Elusimicrobiales bacterium | reverse complement strand
CCGGCGACGGAGTGCGGCGGCAGGAAAGGCTCTATCAGTACCCGGCCGCCGTTGTACCAGGTCGTTATCTCGCTCAGAAGAGAATCCGGCGTCCCGCTGAGATTGCCAAGCCCTCCGCCGTAGAGCGTCTTGCGCAGCATCACCCTGCCCTCATGCCCGCCGGTGGTAAGCCGTATTGCCTTTTCGAGGGCCGGCATCGAGTCGGCCAGGTAACCCGGTACGGTGGCGACACCGAACTTGCCTGCGAAATCCTTGAAATATCCCTTATCGTTGAAACGGGTAACGGTGCCGTTGAGGACCAGGTCCGGCCGGGTCTTGTCGGTGGGTATCCCCGTTTCCCGGGAGAGGCGCAGCAGCCTCGGCGATTCGATGAATGGTTCCAGCGTCCAGCCTCCGGCCCGTCCCATTTCCCTGAGTCGGGGCATCGCTTCCGTGTCGGCGAGCGTCGATTCGGCGAGGGAGTACGGATCGGAGCCGCCTTTTACCTCTATAAGCCAGGACGTCACCGGCCCCAGGCCCGAGACGCGGGCGATATACGAGCAGAAACCCTCCGGCAGGGGGCGCGGGGAGAGTATGCGGTCCCCGGGGGAAAGGCACAGCAGGTAACGGGGGAATATTTCCAGCGTCTTGGGTACGAATACGGACCGGTAGTTTACGTCGTTCTCCGGCAGGACTTCCTCGATGTTGGGCGCCCAGAGCCTAGGCATAGAACTTGCCGTCGCAGAGCCTGGTTCCCTTGAACCGGGTGGTGTCCAGGCCGGGCGTGTTCTTGAGGGAGCAGAGTACGAAATCGAACCCCATGGCGTCGAGCATGTCCGCGGTGCGCTCCACGGAGGCTCGCTTTACTTCGGGCTTTATCGCCCAATAGACGGTGTCGTCCTGTTTCGGCAGGTACTGCCTGGCGTCGGAGAGATCGTAGACGGACTTCAGCGCGGCGAAGACTTCTTTTGGAAGTCCCTTTTCCAGCGGCGCGGCCATTTCATCGGAGAGCAAAAGGTACGAGAACATGACGCGGTTCAGGCCGAGGCTCTTCAGGCCTTTGAGAAAGTTCTCCAGCGCGGCCGGCTCGTCGTCGAAGCCCGGGACGAAGGGGTCCATGTGTACGGTCGTCAGCGCGCCTCCGGATTGTATCTTCGCCGCCGCCGCGAGGCGGTCCTCCGCGGGCAGCAGGGCCCTGTCGAAGGAGACGGCCGTCTTCGGCCGGGCGGCCGCGTTGTAGGAGAACTTGTCCGGCCGGGAACGGATCAGGTCGATGATGCCCCTGTCCGGCAGCCCCTTGGTGGTTATTATCACCCTGGCTATTTTGGAGCCAGGGCCCGTCAGCGCGTCGAGCAGCTTGAGGCTCAGCCCGCTTTTGACGAAGTCCGGCGTCAGGATGTCGGTATACCGGCAGAGCTTGAGTACGCTCACTTCGCCGGAAGCCGCTTTTTCGGCGGTCAGGCGCAGGAGTTCTTCTTCGGGGTACAGGGGGCGGGGTTTGTCGAAAGAAGCCGACAGCCGGGAGAGGGCGTTCTTTACCGGGGCCCGGAACCTGGCGTAGCAATAGGGACAGTCGTGTCCGCAGCCGGCCCAGGG
>JAVVFK010000384.1:0-1587 GCA_032251015.1 Elusimicrobiales bacterium | reverse complement strand
TCTCGTAGAAGCTTTCTGGCGCCCGCGTCCCATGCTGGCGGAGGGGGCGATGATCGGCCGCCGCGGCCTGGCCTCGTCCATGCTGGATAATTCCGACGGGCTCTACCGCAGTCTCGGCATAATCGCCAGGCTCTCCGGCTGCCGGGTGAAGGCCCGGCTGCCGGAGGAAGCCTGCGCGCCCGGACTGCGGTGCTGGGCCGCGGCGAAAAAGAAGGACTGGCGGCTTTACTCCTACGCCGGCGGCGAGGATTACGGTCTTGTTTTCTCCTGCCGCCCGTCCAAAGAGGCGCTGGTCCGGCGCCTGCTGCCCGGCGCGCTGCGCGTGGGGGAAGTACTGAAAGGCAGGGGAGTAGAGGTGGAGGATTATGGCGGGAAGATCCCCGTCTTCGAACATTTTTAAGTCGGCCGGTCCGGCCGATACCCGCCGGCTGGCGTCGGCTTTCGCCCGCGCGGCCCGCGGCGGCGAATGCCTGGTGCTTACCGGCCCCATCGGCGCCGGCAAGACGGAATTCGTCAAAGGTCTGGCCGCGGCGCTGGGGTCCAAGGATTCGCCGGTGAGCGCCAGTTTCAACATACTCAGGACCTATGGAGGCAGGCTGAAGGTCTTTCATTTCGACCTGTTCAGGCTTGCCCCGGGCGAACTGGAGAACACCGGTTTCGCCGATTACGCCGGCCGCGCGGACGGGATAATGGCCGTGGAATGGGGCGAGGACATAAAGGACACCGCCTACGGCGCGGAAAGGCTGGAACTGGAGTTCAGGCTGGCCGGAGGCGACAGCCGCGAGATACGCGCCGCCGCCGCGGGAAAAGAACACTCGGCCGCGCTGGCGCGCATGGAGAAGGAATGGCGAAGAAAAAAGAAGTGATACTTTCCATATGCACAAGCGGAGGCCGCCTGAAGCTGGGGCTGTCCGCGGGGAAGTTCCACGCGCTCAGCGTGAAGGAGCCCAACCAGGAAAAACAGCTTTTCGTCTCGCTGGACCGGCTTCTGAAGAAGGCAGGGACGCGCCTGGAGGACGTCTCCGGCGTCCGCGCCGTGCGCGGGCCCGGCCGTTTCACCGGCATCAGGATAGGCCTCACGCTCGCCGGCTCGCTGGAACTGCTGCTGGGCTGCCGCGCTAAAGGCGTGACCGTCTTCGAGGCGCTGGCCCTGGCCGCGTCGCCGCTGCTGCCGCGGGGCGGAAAACTCGCCGTCCTGCTGCACGCCTTCAAGGAAGAATATTTCGTCCAGTTCTACCGCGTGCCCGCCGGCGGGGGAACGCCGAGGCCGCTCGGCGTCCCGGTCTGGCTGCCCGAAGCCGGGGCCCGCGGCCTGCTGGCTTCGGCCGGGCCCGATCTGTGCGTGGCCGACGCCGAGGAGAAGCCCGGGATCTACTCGCTCGCGCCGGCTTCCTGCCCCAAGGCCCCTCCCGCCGTGTCGATGGTGACGCCGGCGGCCGTCATGGCCGCGGGCGAAGTCTTCGGCGGCCCGCTGGAGCCGCTCTATCTTAAGCCGGCCAAGTACGAACTGGACGCGAAATCGAAGGCCCGGGGACTGAAAAAATGACGGTGCGCCGCGCCTTCGAAAAAGATATCCCCGCGCTGGCC
>JAVVFK010000383.1:0-1589 GCA_032251015.1 Elusimicrobiales bacterium | reverse complement strand
GGGACGCCATCCCGATGCACCTGCTGACCACCGAGGCTTTCCGCGCCTACTTCCGGCGGCTCAAGCCCGACGGAGTGCTGGCCGTGCATGTTTCCAACCGCTTCCTGGACCTGGAACCGCTCGTGGTCGGGCTCGCGCTCCAGGCCGGGCGCCGGGCCTCCATAATCGAAAGCAATGAAGACGAGGAGAGCGGGGCCGCCGCCAGCACCTGGGTGCTGGTCAGCGCGGACCAGGAGCTGATGTCAATGCCGCTCATCGACCGCCGCGCGCGGGCCATGGCGGAGGGCCGGGAACCGCTGGTCTTCACCGACAGGTTCAGCAACCTCTTCCGGCTCATGCGGCTGGAATGGCCGGGCGGCCGCCCGGAGCGGTGAGCGGGGGCGCGCCGCGGCGCCGGAATAATATAGAATGTCCCCAAAGGAGGGGTTAATGCGTACTATCGCGGCGGTACTGCTGTTCTTCCCGTTTCTGAACGTCCCGGCGGCGCAGGACGCTACCGGGCCGGTTTACCATCCGTCCCGGCCTTCCGCCCTGTCCTTCGCCCTCTTCCATTCGAAAGTCCCTTCCGTAAGACTGGACGCGGGGCCCGGTTACGAGGCCGGCGGACGGATATTCTTCCCCGTAGTCTACGCCATCTACTACCCCGCCAAGGGCATAGCCCGCTTCCCCGACGGCGGGCGCGCCGCCCAGGGCTACGCCGCCGCCTGGCTTTTCGAGCACGTTCCCGGGGAAACGCCGCGCCCGGCGGCGAAGATCGGGCTCTGCGATCTCTTCCAGGAACACCGCGCGCCGATGGTTAACAGGAACGGCGGGCTGATCATAAAAATACCCGCCCTGAACCGGCTCCACGTCATAGAGGGAGGGCGCAGGCTGGATTCCGCCTATTACTATTTCTTCGATCCCGCGGACGGTTCGCTCACTCCCCTGGACGCGGAACCGGACTGGCCGGAGAAATACCCCCGTTCCGGGCTGAAGGACCACTACTCCTATTTCGAACCGGCGACGGCCGATATAGAAGAGCTGGGCCTGCCCTCGCCGCTTCCCTACATAGCGGCCGGGCGAAGCGACGCGGTACTGCGCTCCGCCGCGCTCGGCTCCCGCGGCAACCGCCTGCTCAGGATGACCATATTCCGCCGCTGGCTTAAGGACGGCAAAAGGGAACTGTCCGAAAAGACGCTCGACGAGATGCGGAAAAAGGTACCGGCCCTGCCGGCCGTACGCAAGCAGGTGCTGGAGGCGGACATCGCCGCCGCGGAAAGGATACTGTCGGGAACGGAGAAAAGATGAAGGAACTCACAGCCGCGGCCCTTATCCTGTGGGCGGCGCCGGCGGCTGCCGCGCGTATAGAGGACAGGACCCTCGAACTTTACGAAGCCGCAAAGGCCGGCGACTACCCGGCCGTCAAAGAGATACTCGACGAGAGCGACCAGAACGTAAACGTAGCCTACGACGATGACGACACCTCGCCCCTGATGCTCGCTTGCCTGGCCGGCGAAGAAAAGATGGCGAGGCTCCTCATAGAACGGGGAGCGGAGATAGCCGCCGTGGACGCCGCCGGCAGGCCAGTGGAGGAGTACCTGCTGCCCGCC
>JAVVFK010000382.1:0-1592 GCA_032251015.1 Elusimicrobiales bacterium | reverse complement strand
CCCGCGCCATGGACCGGCTTTATGTCACCGGATGGGACGGCAAACAGAAACGGCCCGAAGGCTGCTGGTACAACCTGATCCGGGACGGGATGACGCGGGCCGGCGCGGTGGCGCTGAATGCCGCCGCGGCAGAGGGCGGCGACGAGGAGGCGGCGGGCCTGCTGCTCGACTGGCCGCAAACGGCCGCCGTCGAGGCCAGGGACCGGGACGTCGCGCAGGAGGCCGAAGGCCCGCCCGCCTGGCTGTTCACGCCGCCCGCCGACGAGCCCGACCCGCCCAAACCGCTGGCCCCCTCGAAGCCCGAGCACGGCCCGCCCGCCGCCTCGCCGCTGGGACCGGACGACGGGGCGCGCTTCAAGCGCGGGCTGATTGTCCACAGGCTTCTGGAAAGTCTGCCGGACCTGCCAGCGGAAGACCGCGAAGCGGCGGCACGGCGCTTCCTGGCCCGCCCGGGCCATGACCTGGATGATGCCCAGCAGGCGGAAATTCTCCGGGAAACCCTCGCTCTTCTTACCGATCCGGCCTTGGCGCCCCTGTTCGGGCCCGGCAGCCGGGCCGAGGTGCCGCTGGTCGCCATGGCCGGGGGGTGGGTGATCTCGGCCCGCATCGACCGCCTGCTGGTTACGGACAGCGCGGTCCTGATCGCCGATTTCAAGACCAACCGGCCGCCGCCGGAGCGGATCGAGGACGTGCCGCCGGCCTATGTCGCGCAGATGGCGGGATACCGCCGCGCCCTCAGGGACCTTTATCCCGACAGATCCGTGCGCTGCGTGCTGATCTGGACCCTGGAGACGCGCTCGATGGAACTGCCGGACGGCCTTTTGGACCGGGCCGCACCGTAACCCACGGGAAACGCAAGGGGAAAATCAGCGCCGGGCCGGGCGCCTTGACGGGGCCCGGGCGCCCCCCTAGATTCACCGGCAGGGGGAAGACCCGAAGGTTATTCGCCCCAGGCCGCATCCACCAAAGGGCGGCATGTCCGAGAAATTGAAACTTCAAAAAAAACTGTATCCCGACACAGACCCCAAGGTGAGCGATATGCCGAAACAGATTTCCGATGACTCCTTCGACGCCGACGTTCTGGGCTCCACGCAGCCGGTCCTGGTCGATTTCTGGGCCGAATGGTGCGGCCCCTGCAAGCAGATCGCCCCGGCCCTCGAGGAACTGGCCAACGAACTGGCCGGCAGGGTGACGGTCGCCAAGCTGAACATCGACGACAACCCCACGACCCCCGGCAAGTACGGCGTGCGCGGCATTCCGACCCTGATGCTGTTCAAGAACGGCGAGGTCGCGGCGACCAAGATCGGCGCCCTGCCGAAAAGCAAGCTGCAGGAATGGCTGGAGCAGAACATCTAGCGCCCGCAAGGCGTTAGAGGTTCCCCCAAGCATCATGAGCCGGCTTGACGTTCACCAGATCCCGGTCCTCAGCGACAACTACGTCTACCTGGCCCATTGCCCGGAAACGGGGGCGACGGCCGTCGTCGACCCGGCGGTGGCCGGCCCCGTGCTGGACGCGGCAAAGGCCAAGGGCTGGCGGATCACCCATATCCTGAACACCCATCACCACGGCGACCACACGGGCGGCAACCGGG
>JAVVFK010000381.1:0-1594 GCA_032251015.1 Elusimicrobiales bacterium | reverse complement strand
CGGGACATGTCAAAGCCCCGCTGGAGCGCATGGAACCCCTCCCGCTGGGACCGAAGAAGGTCATTGCCCGCAGGGCCGCGAAGGAGCTCTTTGCCGGGGCGGTGGTCAACCTCGGCTACGGCGCGCCCGACGGGGTGGCGGCTGTGGCCGCCGAAGAGAAGATCATGGATCAGTTTACCCTCACCGTCGAGCAGGGCTCCATCGGAGGACGTCCGGCGGGAGGAGTGGTATTCGGCATGGCCTACAATCCGGAGGCCATTATTCCCATGGACGCCCAGTTCACCTTCTACGACGGAGGCGGAATCGACCTCGCCTTTCTCGGAACCGCCCAGATAGACCGCTTCGGTAACGTCAACTCGTCGCGGGTCGGACGTATGCTGGCCGGCTGCGGCGGCTTTATCAACATAACCCAGAACGCCAAGAAGGTCGTCTTCTGCGGAACCTTCACAGCCAAGGGGCTGCGCTGCACCGTCGGCGACGGGCGCCTGACGATTGACCAGGAGGGCCAGGTCCGCAAGTTCGTAGAGGACGCCGCCCAGATTACCTTCAGCGCCGAATACTCCATGAAGAACGAGCAGCCGGTTCTCTACGTTACCGAGCGGGCGGTATTCTCCCGCTCCTGTGAAGGACTGATGCTCGAGGAGATCGCTCCGGGAATCGACCTCAAGAAGGATATTCTGGCGCATATGGACTTCCGGCCGGCGATTTCGCCCGACCTGAAGGAGATGGACCCGGCCTTCTTCCGGGAATGAGGATTCAGCCATGACCACCAGTATCCGTATCGACTATTCCCCGCCCTCAGCGAGGATACTCTTTGAGACCGACCCCGCCGGGAAACCCCCGGCCCTCAACTATGAGGTGCTCGACCGGTTCGAAGCGGCGATCGCCGAGATCCGCTCGAGAATCCCGGAAATCAGGGTCCTCCGCATCGAAAGCTCGGAGTCGAAGTACTTCGTCGTCGGGGCCGATCTCAAGGCCCTGCAGGAGATCGATCATGAGAGCATCAGGCCCTGGGTCCGGCGAGGACACGATGTCTTCAATCTGCTGGGAAGCCTTGAGATACCGGTAATCGCGGTGGTGCGAGGCTTCGCCGGAGGCGGAGGGCTGGAACTGGCCCTGGCCTGCGACTTTATCTACGCCGCCGACAACGCCCGCTTCGCGCTGCCGGAAGCGGGACTCGGGCTTGTGCCCGGCTGGGGCGGAAGCTACCGGCTGCCGGCCCGTATAGGGACTTCCCGGGCGAAGGAGCTGGCCTTCAGCGCGCAGCCGGTGGATGCCGCCACGGCCTTCGCCATGGGTCTTGTAAACTTCTACGGCAGCGAAGAGGAGCTCAGCCAGCGGCTTGCCGAGTTTACCTCCGCCGTTGAAGCCAACAGCCAGGTATCCCTGGCAATGGAGAAATCGCTGATGAACGCCGCCGAGGAACTGGCCCTGGAACAGATGAAGTTCGAAGAGGCCGCCGCCTCCACCTGCGCCATGAGTTCGGGCGATACCGCTCGCAGGCTCAGTGAGTTCTTCGAGAAACGGGCGCGCAAAAAAGGCACAGGAACTGTATGAGTTATCTCGACAATCCTGAAGGGCTGCAGGAGATCAG
>JAVVFK010000380.1:0-1603 GCA_032251015.1 Elusimicrobiales bacterium | reverse complement strand
CGGATTATCTTCATGCTGAAATCCGCGTGGCGCGCCACCAGTTTGCCGAAGTTCTGCTTCGAGATGACAAGCAGTTCGGTGTCCTCCAGCGCCTGGGCCGAGGCGGAGCGTATCTTGCCGCCGAGCAGCGACATCTCGCCGAAGAAATCCCCCTTGCCGAGGAAGGCGAACGTCTTTTTTTTGCCGCCGCCCAGCGAGGTGAAGATCTTTATCTTCCCGGCGTTGAGGATGAAGAAATTCTTCCCCACCTCTTCCTTGTTGAAGACCATGTCGCCGGCCTTGTAGCGCCGTACGGCGGCGATCTTCACTATATGGTTGAGGTCGGGCCTGCCGAGGCCTTTTAGGAAAGTGACCTGCTCCAGCGCTTTGTGCAGGGTCATTTCTTTTCCTTCATCTCCATGCCGCACTTGTGCCCGCCGTCGGCGTACTGGGCCTGCATGGCCTTCACGGTCTCCGGTTTCTTGGAGGCAAGGACTATCTTGACGCCGGTCTTCGTGTCCTCGAATTTAGCCGTGGCGTCCTTGGGCAGGCAGGAGCAGTTGCCGCCGGCGTAGTGCACCGCGGTCAGTTCCTGCAGCCGGGCGATCGCTTCCTTGCCCTTGGCGGAGAGCGTCAGTTCCACGCCGTCTTTGGTGTTCTTCACGGTTTTCTCGACGCCTTCCATCTGCTTGGGGCAGGCGGCCTTGGCCTCTTTACCCTTCCCGCAGTCATGGCCCTTTTCGCCTTTCATGCCGGGGCAGTCGTGCTTTTTCGCGCCTTCCGCCTTCGCTTTCGAGGGGCAGTCATGACCCTCCGCGGACTTTTTGGCCATGGGGCATTCGACTTTGGCGCCGGCCTTGGCGTCCTCCGCCTTCTTGTCCCCCGGGCATTTGCCGCAATGGGCGTAAGCGGTCATCGTTACCGCGAAAAAAATAATACCGGCGAGCAGGTCTTTTTTCATCGTGTTCTCCCTATAAGTAAGCCGAAGCTGTTTCCTGGCGGCCCGCGCCGCGTCTTAATTATATAATTTTTAAAAAGATTTAACCCCGGCGGCGGCGTCGGGAGCGGCCCGGGTCTTGACGGTCGGCCGGTTTTTATAGGATAATGATAACCGTTATCATATGGCGAGAAAGAAGCCCGGAGTCAATTCATGCGACTGTCTCGGCGCGCGCAAGAGCCGCCGCCGCGACGCGGTGCTCGACGCCGTGGTTTCCAGCGGCGGTCACCTGAGCGCCGAAGAGATCCATCGCGAGGCGAAGAAGACGCTTCCCGGGATCGGCATCGCCACGGTCTACCGGTCTCTTAAGTGCCTCTGCGGCTGCGGCAAGGTCGCCGAGTTCATCCCCCCGGACGGCGTCGCCCGCTACGAGGCGGCCGGCGGCAGGGGCCATCACGACCACCTTATCTGCACCGTCTGCGGCTGCTTCGTGGAGGCGGTGGACCCCGAGATAGAGCGCCTGCAGGAGCGCCTGGCCGCCAGGCACGGCTTCCGCCTTGAAGGGCACCGGCTGGAGATATACGGCCGCTGCGCCTGCTGCGCTAAAAAGAAGGGCTCTTCCGGGTTTGCTGTGCATGATTTATATGCTTTTTAGCTATGAAATGCCCCGTTTATAACTGGTACCAA
>JAVVFK010000037.1:0-14585 GCA_032251015.1 Elusimicrobiales bacterium | reverse complement strand
CGCATGATAAGGCCGGCCCCGCGCGCCGAGGAGAACAGGGGCGCTCCCGAAGGGGCCAGGGGCCCCGACAGCCCTAGATCCACCTCGCTTCCCCCCAGGGAGCGCAGGAACCGCGGCCAGGTTAACGAAGTCCCCCGCCGCCCGCTGGAGGCCCTGGAGGAGGACGCTTCGCTGGCCTACGCGCGCACGCTCAAGGCCGCCCGCGACCTGATAAACGGCCTGGACGGCCCTTTTCTCGACGGCTATACCCGGGCCATGGCCGCGCTGGACGCCAACTACGCGCTGCTGGCCGAGGGGCCGCTGCTGCTCAAATACACTTTTCATTCCACCGCCGACAGCTATCTTTACGGCCATACCGCCAATACGGCGATTATAGCCCAGGCGGCAGGCCTGGCGCTGGGCCTGGGCGCCGAGGACCTGCGGCTGCTGGCCTTCGGCGCGCTGGCGCATGACGCGGGCATGACCGAGTTCGAGGAGATGGTCTCACGCGACGTGAAGCTGGTCTCGTCCGAGCTCGACCGGCTGCGCCTGCACCCGGAGCTGGGCGCCGACAAGCTCGACCGGCTGCTGGACATAGATTACAAGGACAAGGAACGCCTCAAGAGGATAATATCCCAGACCCATGAGCGGGCCGACGGGGCCGGCTACCCGGCCGGGCTGGGCGCCGAGGCGATAGACCCGCTGGCGCAGATAATAGCCGCCGCCGACGTCTACGAGGCGCTGACCCATCCGCGCAGCTGGCGCGGCCCGATGGACCCCCACGCCGCCATGAAGGAAATGATAGATAAGTACGCCCAGGCCTTCGGCCAGCGCGCCGTGCGCGGCCTGGTCTCGGCGCTGACGGTGTATCCCCCCAATTCTTTCGTGCGTCTTTCTACGGGCGAGACCGCCCGCGTCATCATGGTCAACCGCCGGTCGCTGACGCGCCCCGCGGTGGAAGTGCTGCTCGACGCCGACCTGGCCGAGATGACTCCCCAGGAGATAGACCTGGCCGAGCACCCGCTGACGGCCGTGGAACGCGAGGTGCCGTGGAGCGAGCTGGCCGCCAAAGCGCCGGCCTTCGCGGCGCGCTATGAGCTGGCGCGGTGGTGGCGCGACTGGTGATGGAAAGGAAACTGCTGCTCATCGAGGAAGAAAGCTACGTCGTCTCCCGGCTGGAGGAGATGTTCAGCGATTTCCCCGGGCTGACGGTGAGCCGCACCGACGACGCCGAAGAGGCGCGCCTGCTGCTCGCCGACAATTCCTACGATATAGTGATAACCGACATCTATGTGCGCGGGGCCTCGGGGCTGGAGCTGTCCCACCGCGCGCTCAAGACCAATCCCAAGTGCTGCGTGATAGTGATAAGCGACGTGGAGAACGAGGACCTGTCCAAAAAGGCCGTCGCCGAGGGCGCCTATGACTATGTCATCAAGCCGCCCTCACTCGACAAGATCTCCAGCCTCCTGAAGCTCTACCTGAAGTTCAATCAATAAGGAATAACTATTGCGGGGGATGTCGGCGTGTCAGCACGCGGGACATGCGGCATTGTCTCACGGCAGGGATACGCGCTCGTCACGGTTCGCTTTTCCCTAACCCACCCTTCGCTCGTTCGGCCGGGCACGAACTCGGCCCGGGCGCATAGCGCCTCGGGCCTCAGACAATCATGCCCGTCCGGCAGTGCCGGTTCCCTCTCTCGCTCGGGGAAAAAGCTCCTCATGTTCCTCGCCGCGTATTCCTGCCGTGAGCCGACGGGACCCCGATGGTTGTTCCTTTAACGCGGGGCAGATTATTTGCCGATTACTTTTTTGAGTATCTTGAACGGGCGGAGGAGGCGGGTCAGAAGACCGCTGCGGCCGTAGCGGCGCTTGAGGAATTCGCTGTCGGGGAAGAAGGCCAGGCCGAGGAGTTCCGGCCTGTGCAGCACCGGCAGGAAATATTCCAGCGCCGCGGAATGGCGCTCCGCCGCCCGGCGGAAGAAGCGGGCCTGTACTTTGCCCAGCCCCCGCGGCGCGAAGGCCGCCAGTTCGGCCGGGGTGAAAGCCCCCGGCTGATGCCTGACCGTCGCTTCCAGCGCCGCCGTCATGGCCGGCCGCAGGCCGAACCTATCGCATTCGATTTGAACGGCCTTCAGGAACAGCGCGCGGCCTTTTTTTCCCGACGCCCATCCGGCGAGCCTGGCCAGGTCCGCGGCCGCCCGGGCTCCGAACTCGCCGTGATGGAGCAGCGGGTGGCAGGCCATGTGGGCGAACAGCTGGGCGGGCGATAATACCCTCACCCCGTCCGCGGCCAGCACCGAATTTTTCAGGAAATAAGAGGCCGGCGCGCGCGCGTGCCAGAGGCCGGTGTGTATATCGGCGATGACGGGCGGCGAGGCCGGGCCGGTCTCGCGTAACCAGGCCTGGTCGCTGTCGGGCATCGGCGCGAAACCAAGGTCCGCCAGGACGCTTTCCAATTTCTTTTTTTCGGCCGGGGCTATCAGCAGGTCGACGTCCGACATCTCCCGCTCGTCCGGCCGGAAGACCCCCAGCGCCAGCAGCGCCGCCCCCTTGAGAAGCGCCGGACGCAGTCCGCGCTTGCGGGCCTCCGCGCAGATCTCCTCCGCGGCGCTCATCAGCAGCAGGTTGCGCGCTAAAATAGAATTTTCGGGCATCTATTTCTAAATGTTTCCCTTTTTTTCACGCAGGGGTTCTGTTTTTGATCCGATTTCCCGGGATGGCTCAAGTTTCGCGACTTTCCGAAGATAATCCGCCGCTTTTCTCGGTTCATTTTTCTTTTCTGCTATCTCGGCCAGGCGGGCCCAGGCGGCGGCGTTTTGAGGGTCCGTGCGGGCAACTTCCCTCACGCGCGCCTCTTCTTCGGAAAGAAGTTCCAAGGAGATCCTCTTATTGTACGAGGCGGTTTTTGCCCGCCACAGATATGTGGCGACCAGCCCGGCCGGGATAAGTAAGAAAGCCAGTTTTACCGGGGCCAGTTTGCCGGTGAAAATGCCGATGACGGCGAAAGCCGCGGTCCCGGTCAGTACGGCCCCGGCGATAAATACCGCATTGAGGGATATATCCTCGTCGCCTTTTCTGCCGCCGGACTTAATGAACCAGTCCAGAACGTATAGCCCGGCTATGAAGAAGGCCGCCAGTAGCGCGGCATAGAAGAGCAATGAGAGCATCTCAACGGCCCTTGGAACTCCCGGCCGGTATTGTTACCAGTATCTGCTTGGGACTGGCGGGGCCGAAAGGGCGGTGTTTGAAATTGCCGTATTTGGCCAGGACCTTGAAGCCGTTGTAGCGCAGCAGGGCGTCGAGCTCCAGGGGAAAGAAACAGCGCATGCGCAGGCGCTTGGAATCCAGCCGGCGGCCTTTCTTGGAGTAATGCCAGACCACGGCGGTGCTCTGGAGATGGCGGGCGTAGAAATATTGTTCGTTTATAAGTATTTCGCCGCCGCCTTCGGGGTCTTCATAGCAGCCTATAGGTATGAGTTCCTCGCTGTCGCGCGAGAGGTGGCGCGGGTCGGGGTTGAAGACGTCGAAAGCGAATCTGCCGCCCGGGGCCAGGTGAGCCTTTACCGAGGCGAAGAACGATTCCAGGTCCTCGATGGAATGGATATGCTGCATGGAGTTATAGGCGATGAAGATCAGTTTGAACTTCTTCTTCAGCCGGAACTTGCGGGCGTCGCCGTGTATGAAGTCCATTTTAAGACCGGCTTCCTTGGCTTTCACGCGTGCCTGTTCTATCATCGGCAGGGCCACGTCGAGGCCGGTGATGTCGATTCCCGCTTTCTTCAGTGGTATGGCCAGGCGGCCGGTGCCGCAGGCCAGTTCCAGTACGGGGCTGCGGGCGGCTTTTGCCAGGGCCAGGTAATGTTTTTCGTCGCCGGGGCAGGCGAGGTTGTCGCGGTCGTAGTGGAGGCCGCTCCAGTAGACCTGGGTGCCATCCGGTATGGAGTGCTTGGTTTTTTTCATATGGTGACAGGCCAATCGGCGGGGTTCCCGCCGGGCCTTGCGGCGAGGAACATGAGGAGGTTTTTCTCCGAGCGGAGCGAAGGAACCGGCACTGCCGGACGGGCATGAATGTCTGAGGCCCGAGGCGCTATGCGCCCGGGCCGAGTTCGTGCCCGGCTGAGCGCAGCGAGGTGGGTTCGGAAAAACCGAACCGTGACGAGCGCAAGGCCCGGTGGGAAGCCTATAGCCCGTTTTCCGTTCAGCATTATTTAATCCAGCTTCAGGCCGGTGCGGGAGAGGCGGGCCTCGAGGGCGGCCAGCTTCTCCGGGGTGCCGATATCGGCCCAGTAGGTGCCGTCGGCGCGGAACGGGCGTATTTTTTCGCCTATCTTGGCCAGGCGCAGGTAGGCGTTGGTCATGGAGAAAACGCCTTCCTCGGTGAGCTTGGGAAAGATGGCGGGCGAGATGATGTGCACGCCGCTGAAGGCCAGCGCGTCGGCCTTGCAGGGCTTATGCGCCCAACGGGTCTCTTCCTTGCCGCGCCAGCCGCGCAGGCGGCCCTCGTTGTCGAAGAGGAACTTCCGCTGCGTCGGCCTGTCCATGACGGCCAGCGTGGCCAGCACGCCGCTTTCCAGGTGCGCCTTGTACATCGCGCGCAGGTCCATCTCGGTGTAGACATCGGCGTTATGGACGAAGAAAGGCTCGGGTCCGTCTAGCAGCGGGGCGGCGTGCTTCAGTCCGCCGCCGGTCTCGAGCGGTTTCTCGCGCTCATAGGAGAAAGACACCTTCGCGCCGAAATTGTTATTGGCACGCAGGAATTCCTCTATCTGCTCGGGGAAGTGATGGAGGTTTATGACGAAGTCGTCCGCGCCGGCGGCCATGAGGCGGCGCATGGTTATCTCGAGCAGGGTCTTTCCGCCGGCCGTGATGAGCGCTTTCGGCTTATCGTCGGTAAGCGGGCGCAGGCGGATGCCCAGGCCGGCCGCCAGTATGAGGGCCTTCACTTGTCCACCGCTATGGCGCCGGTTAATTTGCGCTCGAGTTCCCGGTGGGTCAGTTCGGTCTCGGCCTTGCCGTTCTCTTTGAGATGCTCGGCCAGCCGCTCGGCGCACCAGACGGAGCGGTGGCGGCCGCCGGTGCAGCCGAAGGAGATCATCAGGTCGGTGAAGTTGCGCGAGCGGTAATTGTCTATGGCCGCGTCCACCAGCGCGAAGGAGTGCGATAGGAACTCTTTGGCCTCGGGCAGGGATTCGATGTACTCGCGCACGGGTTTGTCCATGCCGGTCAGCGGCATGTAGCGTTCCTCGCGGCCTGGATTGGGCAGGCAGCGGCAGTCGAAGACGAAGCCGCCGCCGTGGCCCTTCTCGTCGCCGGGCACGCCGTTGCGGAAGGAGAAGCTCATGATGCGGGCGGTGAGGCCCAGCTTGGGCTTGCCGAACTGGCGCAGGTAGGAGGAATTGGTCATAGCCTTGAAGATGCGGGTGAGCTCGGGGACTTTCACCGGCAGGTCGGCCTTGCGCTGCAGCCATTCGAGGTTCTTGACGGCGTAGGGCACGCTCTGGAGGAAATGTTCTTTGCGCTCGTAGAAGCCGCGCAGGCCGTAGGCCCCCAGCGCCTGCATGATGCGCACGTAGACGAAACCGTAGAAATGGCGCATGAACTTCTCTTTGTCCATCTTGGAGACTTCCATAGCCCTGTCTATGTAGTAGTCGAGCAGTTCCTGCCTGACTTTCGGCGGGATATCGGCCTTGGCGTCGTAGAGCAGCGAGGCTATGTCGTAATGCGGCGGGCCTTTGCGGCCGCCCTGGTAGTCTATGAACCAGGCGCCGCCGTCGCGCAGCATTATGTTGCGCGACTGGAAGTCCCGGTAGAGAAAGCAGTCGTGGCCGGCCTCCAGCAGGAAGTCGGTGAAGGTTTTGAAGTCGTCCTCGAGCTTCTGCTCGTTGAACGGGACCTTGGAGAGCCGCAGGAAGTAATACTTGAAATAGTTGAGGTCCCACATTATCGACTGGCGGTCGAAGACGCCGCGGGGATGGCAGACCTTGTAGTCGAGGCCTTTTCCGGCCTTGAACTGGAACTTGGGCAGCCAGTCGAGCGCCTTCTTGTACTCGGCCTTGACGCTCTCGGGGAAAGCGGCGCCCGTGCGCTCTTTCTGCAGGAAGCCGAATAGCGTGGTATCGCCCAGGTCCTCTTCCAGGTATACGCCGTTGGCGGCATCGGCGGCGTAGATTTCGGGCACCGGGAGGCCTTCCTTGCGGAAGTGGCGGGAGAATTCCAGGAAGGCGGCGTTCTCCGATTTATCGGGGCCGATGGCGCCGATGACGCTGCGGCCGGCGGAGCGCAGGCGTATGAGGGTTCTGGCGGAGCCGTCGCCCTTTAGGGGCTCCGCGGTCCCGGGCTCGATGCCGAACGTCTTTTCGAACAGCGCACGGAGGTTCTGCTCCGATATCGCCGAGAGGGTCTCTTTCTTTTCTATTCCCGCCTGTTCCGCCATATTCCGTCCTCCGATGTGTTTTACCGATAGAAAGTATACCTAAAATTCGGCCGGCCAGGCGCCTGGATCGGAGGAATCGCGCCGGGGTATTGACTATGGTCAAGAAATTTCTTAAATTTTATTTAAGCGGATGATACATACCATAAAACCTATGATCAAAATACTTGGCTTTTTGCTGTCAGTCTCTTTCATCTTCCAGTCCCCGGCCGCCGCCGCTCCGTGCGGCCCGGACTTCTTCGACAATCCCCGCGGCTGCGAACTGCGGCTGCCGGAGATGTGCACGCCCCTGGGCCTGTCTGGCGCTCTGGCCGCGGAAGGCCCCGCGCCCGTGGTCATAACGGCGGCCGGACTGCGCTTCGACGAGATCGGTCCCGGCAAGCTGGAGCTGGGTTTCATTCTGCGCGTCATACGCCGGTTCTTTCCGGGTAAGTCCGTGAACGAGGCCGTCCTGGCCGGCGAGGTGGAGGCTTTCAACGCGGAACATTTTATGCTCGAAGAAGCCGAGGAACCCCTGTCCGAAAAGATAAAACTCCCGGACGATTACCTGGAGCAGCGGATACGCGAATATCCCGGCTGCGCCGCCGCGGGTGTTACGGTCATCCCGTTCCACTGGTCGCGCGATCCTGACGACACCGACGAGGTCGTTCCGGTCTTTATGAACAGGCTGGCCGAAGTTTACGCCGAGTACGGCGGCCGGCGGCCGATCTACGTACTGGCCCACAGCTGGGGCAGCATGCTCATGCATGAGACGCTGCACCGGCTTTCCCGCACGCGGCCGGATATAGTGGTAGACCGTTTTATTACCACCGGTTCCCCGCTGGTCCCCTCCAACCCCATTGTCGCGATTTTTGTAAAGATCGGAATAAAGAAAGAGGACCTGGAGAAGAAGGCCTCACACCCGGCCAATGTCCTGCAATGGCGCAATATCTGGTCCGGCCGCGACCCTTACTCGAACGAGATAAAGCCTGCCGACCTCAATGTGCGCGTGGACGGGGAAGTGGAGAACGTGGAGCCTACGCTCATAGACCTGATACTGCATAATAAGCCGCTGCGCAAGGAGGCCAAGCGCGACCTCTGGCGCATGCGCGATATCAAGAAATGGCATTTCTCCTACCTCGGCGATTTTTCGACCGTTCTCAAGTCGATAGATAAGGAGATCTCGGTGCGGGTGTTCGAGCCGCACGTGGCCGTGCCGATAGTGGACCCGTCGGCCAAGAAGTAAGCGCCGCCGCCATGGAAAAGCCCCGGTCCGGGGCTTTTTTATTTTTCGGGCGCCCGCCGATAATTTATATACTTACCGTATGGAACTGACAAAAATAGAGGCCTGGCTGAAAAAGAAAGGGGAGCCGCATTTCCGCGTCAAGCAGATCCGCGAGGCTTTCTATAAGAAGTTCGCCCCGGATTTCGACGCCATAACGGCGCTGCCAGGCCCGCTGCGCGGGGAGCTGGGCCGCCATTTCCGCCCTTTGTCCATGGATCCGGAGCAGGTGCTGGTCTCGGCCGCCGGGGACGCGGTGAAAGCTTCGTTCCGCCTGAAGGACGGGGAAGTCGTCGAGTCCGTCCTGCTTAATCTCGCCGCCGGAAAATGGACGGTCTGCGTTTCCACCCAGGTCGGTTGCGGCGTGCGCTGCTCCTTCTGCGCCACCGGGCGCAAGGGACTCAAGCGCAATCTCTCTCCCGAGGAGATAACCGACCAGGTGCTCTTCTGGGGCCAGTACCTGGCCAAGGAAGACCCCGATCGCCGCGTGGGAGGGGTCGTCTTCATGGGCATGGGCGAGCCTTTCATGAACTATAACGCGGTGGCGGAGGCGCTCAGGAAGCTCTCCGACCCGGACTATTTCGGCATAGGCCAGCGCCACATCTCGGTTTCCACCGCCGGCCACGCGCAGGGGATAATGCGCTTCGCCCGGGAGTTCCCCCAGGTCAACCTGGCCGTCTCGCTGCATACCGTGGACGAGGAGGTCCGGGAAAAGCTGGTCCCGATGAACAAGCTCTACCCGCTGCGCAAGCTGGCCAAAGCCATGGAGGAGTACCTGCGCACCACCCGTCGGCGGATCTTCATCGAGTACGCGCTGATGGAAGGGATAAACGCCGAGGAAAAGAACGCCCGGCAGCTCTACGAATGGATCAAGACCGTGGCGCCGCTCAAATATTTCACTATAAACCTTATCGCCTACAACGAGACCGGCGGCAAGTACCGCGCGCCCGCGCGGGAAAAGGTGAAGGCCTTCGCCGCGTTCCTGGAGAAGCTCGGCGCGTCGGTCACCGTGCGCAAGAGCCTGGGCGGCGACATACGCGGCGCCTGCGGGCAGCTCGCCTCGGCCAATCTGAAAGGAAAGAAGTAAGAACGTCCCGGCTTCCCCGGGGAAGCCGGCTATTCCCCCCCGAGGATATCCGGGTCCATTCGTTTCGCGGCGGTTTCCTCGTAGAGGGCCGCCGCCTCTTTTGCCCTGCCGATCTGGTCGGTGGTGCGTTTTACGTAGTTGGCCGGGGCGGACAGGGGGCTCGCCGCGGGAGCGGCGGTGGCGGCGGCGACCGAAGGCGCCGGGGGGGCCGGGTCTTTTGGGACGGGCGTCGGCTCCTGCGGTTTGGGTCCGCAGGCGCAGGCCAGGGCCAGCGCGGCCAGTATATACAGTTCCTTCATCGCTTCCCCCTTAATTTCCCCGTCGAGAGCAGCTTCTCCGCTATCTGCACGGAATTCCAGGCCGCGCCCTTGTAAAGATTGTCCGAGACCGCCCAGAGCTGGAATTCGCGCGGGTCCGTGCCCGAGCGGCGCAGCCGGCCGGCGTAAACTTTGAACGTCCTGTTGCCCTCGCCGAGCGGCGTCGGATAATCGGTCCGGCCCGGCCTGAACTCCACGCCCTCGGCGGCGGCTATTTCGCGGCCCAGCGACGGGATGGTCCAGGGCTTTTCCGTTTTGGCCCAGATCGCCAGCGAGTGTCCGCGCAGCACGGGTACCCTGACCGCCGTGCAGCTGACGCGCAGGCCGGGCGAGCCCCATATTTTTTTCAGTTCGGCCGAGACCTTGTTCTCCTCCGAAGAATTGCCTTCCGCGTCGAAGCCGCCGACCTGCGGGAAGACGTTGAAGGCGATAGGGCGGGGGAAACTGCGTCCCGGCAGGTCCGGCACACGGCCTTTTTTAAGCCAATGGGCCAACTCGGCCCTGAGCTGTTCCATGGCGCTTTTCCCGGCGCCGGACACGGCCTGGTAGGTGGCCAGGCGCAGCTCTTTTATCCCGAACCGCCGGTGGACGCGGGCCAGCGACACGGCTGCGCCGGTTATGGTGCAGTTGGGGCCCGCGATAAGGCGGGAGCGTCCGTCGAGCCGCGCGGCGTTGACCTCGGGTATCACCAGCGGTACGGCGCGGTCCAGGCGGAAATGGGACGAGTCGTCGACGCACCAGGTGCCCGCGGCGGCCAGCTTTTTGGCGAAACGCGCGGAGACCTCGTCGGTGCTGACGAAGAAGACGAGATCGCAGCCTTTAAGGGCGGCCAGCGTGGGCGCCGAACAGGGGTATTTCTTTCCGCGGAAAGTCACCGAGGCTTCCCTGCGGCCGGAATTGAAAGGCAGCAGTTTCCCGACGGGGAAGCGGCGTTCTTCCAGGAGGGAGAGCAGTTCCCCTCCGACCATGCCGGAGGCCCCCACTACGCCTATCGCCGGGGCCGGCACGCTAATTGCCCCCCGCCAGCGCCGGGATCAGCATCTCTTTGGAATAGCCGGTGTTTTCCAGAGAATCCACGGCCGCCGCCCGCAGGTAGAACATATCCGACGACATATTGGTCCGGTCGAGAGTGACGTGATAGGGCGGGCTGAACATGTAGCGGGTTATGCGCTGCCATTCGAACTTGTCGTAAGAAAGCTCCAGCCAGGCCGCGCGCACGTCCTCGCCTATGACGGAGAAGGAGGCGAAGATCCTTTGGGAGTTCATTTCGGCCATGAAGCCCCTGATGAAAACCTTGTATTCGTTGGCCGGTACCAGTTTTATGGCTATAGCCGGCTTTATTCCCGCCAAGGGCGTTTCCAGCGCGTTCTCTCCGGCCGGAGGGGCGCCCTTGATGCTGCGGTTGAGCCAGGCCGAGTCCTCGCCGGAGGCGTCGGAGAGCGCGGCCGCGATTATGGGCGAACTGGAGGCCGAGGTGAAATAACGGGAGTTGGACCAGACGGCGAGGTAGTTGGGACCGTCGGAGGCGATGCGGGTCATCGGGACCGAGGCCCAGAACCATTGCGCGGATTCCACGCCGTCGATGGAATCGTTGGGCAGCGGCTCGCGCGGAAGGTCCTCCGCCTCCACCAGGAAGAACGTGCTCTCCCCGCTGAAAGAGGGGACCCTGGAGACGCCCATGTATATCTTGCCGGGTATGGGGGTGGGGTCCCATCCCATGGGGTAGGACATTATCTTGGAGCGCCCTATCCGGGCGCCTATATACGCCTTGGCGTAGCCGGTCACGTCGATGGGCGGCAGTTTGACTATCCAGCTGTTGTTAAAGCCCACGTACCAGTCGGCGTGGAATCCCCCGTCGGCGTACAGGTAATACCTGGACATGTCCCCCGCCTGCGAGCGGTAAGAGGGCACCGGGGTCCTGGCCGGGGGATTCTCGTCCTGGGCGCAGATACGGGCCGGCCCCGCCAGTAGGCAGAGGACCGCTAACAGGGGCTTTATCGTCATTTTTTTATTATCTGCGTTATCCGGTCGAAATCTTCCAGGGAATAATAGTGCAGCACGATCTTCCCGTTCTCGCCGGAGGGGCCGTGATGTATCTCCACCTTGCTGCCCAGCCTGCTCTCCAGTTGCTTCTCCAGTTCCATGACCTCGGGCGATTTTGCGGCGTGATGTGCGGACGATTCGCGGCGGGGCCGCCTGACGGCGCCCTCCAGGCCGCGCGCGTGATCCTCGGCCTGCCTGACGCTCCAGTCCTCGGTCAGCATCATCTCGTAGGCGCGGCGCCTGGCCTCCCTGTCGCCTATGGACATAAGGGTGCGGGCGTGGCCTTCCTTGATGCGGCCCGACTGGATGGTCCGCCGTATGTCCTCGTCCAGGTCCAGCAGCCGCAGCGTATTGGCCACCGAAGAGCGGGATTTGCCGCAGTACTGGGCGAGTTCGCCCTGGGTGATGCCGAACTCGTCCATGAGCTTGCGGTAGGCCAGCGCCATGTCGATAGGATTGAGGTCCTCGCGCTGGATGTTCTCTATGAGGGATTTTGTGAGCTCGCTCTGCCTGTCGAGGTCCTTGTGGACGATGGCGTCTATTTCCGCCAGGCCGGCCAGCTTCGACGCCCGCCAGCGTCTTTCACCGGCCACGAGGATATAAGTTTCTCGCTTGGCGTCGCGCCGCACCACGATCGGCTGGGTGAGGCCGTGCCTGGTGATGGACTGGGCCAGTTCGGCCAGCGAACTGTCATGGAAGACCTTGCGCGGCTGCTCGGGATTGGGCTCTATCTTCTCCAGCGCTATTTTCTGAAGAACGCCGCTCTTGGCTTCGTTGTTCTCCACCCGGGCGATTAGCGCGTCTATTCCTTTTCCAAGTGCCTGCCTCATTGTTCCTCCAAAAAGTTGTTGTTATAAGTATTTTTATCCACCAAAATCATATTCCGCCAGGACTTCCTCGTTGACGCATATATTGGATTCCTTATACGTGTCGGTGTTCACGCCGCGGCGCTTGAGGAATTCCAGCGCCAGGCTCTTATAGGCCTGAGCTCCCCTGGAGCTGGGATCGTATACGAAAATAGGCTGCCCGTAGCTGGGTGCCTCCGCGAGGCGGACGTTCCGGGGGACGACCGTGTCGTAGAGCTTCTCGCCGTAATACTTGGAAATCTCGCTGCGGACCTGGTTGGCCAGGTTTATGCGCGCGTCGTACATGGTGATTATCCCGCCGTCTATTTTGAGGTTGGGATTGAGGGCCTGGCGTATCTTCTCCACTGTGTTCATGAAATAGGTCAGGCCTTCCATGGCGTAGTACTCGCACTGGACGGGCGTGATAACGGAGTCTGAGGCGGTAAGGGCGTTGACCGTGAGGAGTCCCAGCGAGGGCGGACAGTCGATTATGACGAACTTATACATTTCTTTGAGCCGGGACAGGGTGCGCTTAAGCACCGATTCGCGGGAGAATTCGCTGACAAGCTCTATCTCCGCGCCGGCCAGGTTGTGGGTGGTGGGTATCATGTCCAGCCATTCCACCGAGGTCTGGCGTATGGCGGCCTCGGGTTCGGCTCTTTCGCAGAGAACCTCGTAGATGCCGGGCATGCCGTGCTTAGTCTCGACGCCAAGGCCGGACGTGGAGTTGCTCTGAGGATCGAAGTCTATGAGAAGGGTCTCATGGTCCAGCGCGGCCAGCGCGACCGCCAGGTTGATGGAAGTCGTGGTCTTGCCCACGCCGCCTTTCTGATTAGCAATGGCTACTATTTCGCCCATTTAGTGCCCCTTAAGGTTCTGCTTTGTTTCACGTGAAACAACCGGTGTGATGAAAAGTTTACAAATAATAGGTTTTGCTGTCAATCTATTTGCGGCTGCGAGTTACGGCAGGGCGGGGCGGAGCGGTGATGAGGCGGGTTTTTTGGGCCTTGACTTATCAAGGCTGCGGTGGTCCGATGGGCGGGTTACTAACAGTTTTGAGCGCCAAACCTGTTAATATGGGGGATAGCGGGATTAAAAAAAGGTTGATTTTGGTTAAAAACTGTGATTTTTGGCGTTTTTAGGCCGTAAAGGCGATTTCTGCGGTTTTATCGCAATGTCCGAGGTCCTTAACCGGTTTTTGGCTGTTTGCGTGGACGTCCCCGGGTGTTTCACGTGAAACACCCGGGGTGCTGCTTCTTCCTAATCTTTAATTTTGCGGGCGCCTGCTTCCGCGCTTATCTCCCCCCTTCTCTATTCTCTCCAGGATGTCTTTGATAGCCTTCTTGGCTTCGGGGCGCTCCCCCCCGCGGCGGGTTTCTCCGGATGCGGCAAAATATGCCGTCCCAAGCGCTCAGGAGTTCTATGGCGATGAGGATGACTGGCCAGTCCCTGGGGGAATTTCAGCTGGCTTTTTTCGCGTTAAATTCCATTGTTCTATCCTCGCTGCGATATAGTCAATCTATATATACTTCCACTTTGTTGTCCCCCTCCTGCACGTCCACGATGCGGCCGGCCCCGCCGCTTTCCATGTATTCCTGGATTTTCCCCAGGTCGAGATCGTAGCCCTTCTCCCGCAGCCGGGCTTTTATTTTGTCCTCTATGAACGGGGCCAGGAGCTTGGACCAGCCGAGCGGTACGTTTATGTTCACTTTGGCTTTTCCCCCCTCCCCCTCGTATACCCTTATCCTCAGGAACCGTCCTCTGCGCGGGGCGGCTTCGCCGGCTTTGTCCAGCTTGTCCACCGCTTCAAGCAGCTGCATGGCTTCTTCCGAGGTTATGCGTTTCTCTTCCAGCATTTTAAGTATCTTTATTTTCTCCGGGTTCATATGCTCTCTCCTTCCAGTTCCTTAAGCTGCTTGAGCGCCGCCCGCGCGTCTATTTCCCCCCGCTCCAAGCTGCCGATGATCTCCGCCTTCCGCTGCCCGAGATCTGCCGGCGGGACGGACAGCCCCATGGCTTTTATCAGGATGTCTAGTTTCGTCCGTACGGTCGGATAGGATATGCCGAGGGCCCTTTCCGCCTCCTTTATGCTTCCCCTGGACGCTATGAATACTTTCAGGAAAGCCAGGTTGTCTTCGCTGAGCGTGGCCAGTTCGTTCAGCTCGAAGGCCCCCTTTATTGAGGTTTTGCATTTTGCGCAAGCCATTTCAGTTATAATCATGTCTCCGTTGCAGGAGGGGCATTTTGTGGGAATATTCATTTTATTAACCTTTGTATTGATTTAATTGATTAAAACCTTAATATCTATATTATGGATTAATATTGGTTTTGTCAAGGCCCATGTTTAGGAAATTAAGCAAATAAAAAACCCGGCCAGCGGCCGGGCTTTCTATTTGAAGCGGGAATGGAATGCGTTACCGGGCTTTATTCGCCTGCATGGATATGAACGGTACCGCTCCCCCCCCCGTGTAGGTGGGCAGGACGCCGTTCCACTTCTCGATAGCCCTTAACTGAGCCTCTACCTTGCGCAGTTCTATCATATTCGGCGTGACCTGCAGGCGCTGCAGGCGGAGGGCTTCCGCTTCGCCCTTGGCCTTGGCTATCATGGATTCGGCTTCTTTTTT
>JAVVFK010000379.1:0-1616 GCA_032251015.1 Elusimicrobiales bacterium | reverse complement strand
CGGCGGCTATGCCCGCCCACGCGTCCTTTTCCGCCAGCAGCTGTTTCACGCTCCTGGCCCCCGGGGATTTGCGCGCCCTTTTGGAGGAGGGAGCGTCGCGCAGGGAGGACTTCTTCTTAGCCGCAGCGGAGCGCGCGGCGATGGACCCTATCTCCGCCGACCTGCGGCTTATCCTGCCGCTGTAGCTCAGTATGGCGCGGGTATATTTCCCGGCCTCGGAGCCGGGTTCCACTTCGGTGAAATGTTTCTTGTTGAGCCAGGAAATATGGTCGAGGTTCTTGCGCACCACGCGGAGGGTCCTCTTTATGTCCGCCAGGTCCCCTGCGGTCACGGGGCCGCCCGCGCCTTCCAGGTTCTCTATCGTCTCGTCCAGTAATTCGTCCTGGCGCACCAGCTTGGACAGTATATCCTTGAGTACGGGCAGGCCGCCGTCGGCGGAGACCCGCGCGGCGTCCCGGGAGTCTTTGGCGGCCGCCTCCCCGGCCGAGACGGGGCAGGAGAGAATAAAGGAAGCCGTTACGGCCAGGATCATATGGTTGGCTTTTATCTTCATCTCGCGCCTCCCGGACAGGATCTGCTGCGTATATAGTCTACACGCCGGGGCGTGGGCCTTCACGGGCCATAGTTCCCCTTGCCGGGCGTTAAAAGGGCCCAGGCCGGGGTAGGACTTTAGGGTAGGATCGGCGGACCGTTTACTTGCGGCGCTTCCGGAGCCAGTCGAGCGCGTCTTTTTTTGACTTGAGGCGGCCTTCGAAGTGGAGCAGGTTGACCTGGTCGAGGAGCCGGCCTATTTCTGGGCCCTCGGGCACGCCGGCGGCTTTCATTATCTCGCGGCCGTCGAGAAGACGGTCGGTGCGGCGGGCTATGCCCTTGGACAGGTAGGTCCTGAAGAGCATGTTCACGACCTGCAGGAAGCGCAGGGTCTTCTTAAGCCCGGTTCGGGGCAGGCCCTTGGGCGGTATGCGGAAGGGCGGTTTTTTGGTCTGAGGCAGGGCGCGCAGGAGGTCGGCCGGGCGGACATAGCTGGAATGATCGGCCCAGGAGAGCAGCAGCAGCGGCAGCGAATATTCCCCCATCTCGCGGAAGAAGCGGTAGATGGCGCGGTCCGATATCTCATCGTTGTGGGCCAGGTTGCCGACGCGCAGGTGCTGGGCCGTGACGGCCGATGCCAGGCGGATGTCGGCGCGGGAGAAGCGCAGGCGCTCCATGACCTTCTCGGTCATCGCCGCCCCGTGCTCCTCGTGGCCGAAGAAGCGCAGCCGGTCCCCGACCACTTTGGCGCGGGCGGGCTTGGCTATGTCGTGGAGCAGCGCGGCAGTCTTGAGGGCGCGGACGGGCGGGTCCCCGGCGGCTATTTCCTTACCGCCCGAGACGGCCCGGCCGAGGCGGGAGAGAAGGTAATCCATCCTTTCCACGACATTGAACGTGTGTTTAAGCACGCCGCCTTTGCCATAATAGACTTCGGCGCATTTCTCCTGCGGCGCCAGCTCCGGGAAGACCCGCAGCAGCAGCCCGGCTTTGTGCATGGCGCGCAGCGCGGCGGCGGAGACCGGCGTGGCGAAGATACGCGAAAATTCCTCGTGTATCCGCTCCGCCGCGGCGGACTGTATCAGCGG
>JAVVFK010000378.1:0-1620 GCA_032251015.1 Elusimicrobiales bacterium | reverse complement strand
CCAGTATGTGGAGCACGGCCGCCCGGAAGAGCTCTACGCCGATATGAAAATAGACTCCGCCGGCATAGCCGCTTCGGCGGCGGACTGGCTCCGGAGAGAGCGCGCATCCGATCTGCATCAAGACAGCAAGGAGACGACTACCCATGCCTAAACTTATGAAACAGGTACTGGCCCTGCGCCGGGCCAAATCCTACCGCAGGGCCTATAACGACGTAGAATTTCTCAGCAGGCCCGAGAACCGGCCGATAAGGCTGCAACTGGAACTTCTTAAGCCCGAAACGATACTGGCGGAGCACGGCGTGAAGACCACCGTGGTCGTATTCGGCAGCGCCCGCACGATGCCTCTCGACGAGGCGACGGCGAGGGTCAAGAAACTTTCCGCGGCCCTGCGCAAGGACCGCAACGACAAGGAACTCAAGTCCAAACTGGCGGGGGCCAAGCGCCTTCTTCGCTCGGCGAAATATTACGAGGAGGCCCGCAAGTTCTCCGCCCTGGTCGCCCGAAACGGCAACCTGGGCTCGGCCCATTTTATCACGGTCACCGGCGGCGGTCCCGGCATAATGGAAGCCGCCAACCGCGGCGCCTGGGAAGTCGGCGCCAAGAGTATCGGTCTCAACATCACGCTGCCCTGCGAACAGGGGCCCAATCCCTATGTCTCGCCCGAGTTCTGCTTCCGCTTCCATTATTTCGCCATACGCAAGATGCACTTCGTCATGCGCGCCCGCGCCCTGGTGGCATTCCCCGGCGGTTTCGGCACCATGGACGAGCTCTTCGAGGTGCTCACCCTGGTGCAGACCGGCAAGAAACGCCGTCTCCCCATCATACTGATGGGCAGAAAATACTGGAAGGACGTCATGAACTTCCGCAATATGGCCAAGTGGGGGTATATCTCCTACGAGGACCTGGACCTCCTGCACTTCGCCGATACCGGCGCGGAAGCGTGGGAGATAATCGAGAAGTTCTACAGGAAGAACCCTCAGGAACTGGAGTAAGTCCCGATGAGAGCCCTGCCGACGGCCGCCGCGCTGGTCATGCTCGCCCTGAGCCTGGCCTTCGCGGCGGCCGTCGCCTATTATCCTCCGCCCTCCACCGTCTCGTCCCTGGCCCCGGCGGATAACCGCTGGGTGCGGGAGGGCAGTTTCTACCGCCGCTCCTGCAACGGCGTGCAGTGCAATCTCTGCCCTTTCAACTGCTTCCTGCCCGAAGGCGCGCGCGGCGTATGCAAGGTGCGCGTCAATCACGGCGGCAAGGTCCGCACCGTGGTCTACGGCAAGACCGTCTCGGCCCACCTGGACCCGATAGAGAAAAAGCCCGTTTTTCACCTGCTGCCCGGAAGTCTTATCTATTCCATCGCCGCGCCGGGCTGCAACCTCAAGTGCGCCGGCTGCCAGAACTGGGAGATATCCCAGATCTGGCCGGAGCAGGCGCCGCCGACGGTCCCCGCGCCGACCGGCCTGGAAGTTTTCCGCGACCCGGCCAGCGGCATGGTCTACGGACGGGTTACGACCGCCGATTACGCTTTCCTCTCTCCCGCCGACATAGTCGCCAACGCCCTGGCCACCGGCTGCAAGTCGATCGCCTATACCTACTCCGAGCCGGTAGTGTTCTACGAGTACATGC
>JAVVFK010000377.1:0-1634 GCA_032251015.1 Elusimicrobiales bacterium | reverse complement strand
TAAAAAAGAGCCGTTGATTCGCTGGACCGCGCCCTGAAAGTGGCGGCGGAGGGTATAAGCGGACGCGTAAATACCCCGCATGAAGAGGTTATCCGTGCCGGCGTAAGACAGAATTTCGAGTTCACATACGAGCTATGCTGGAAATTCATGAGGAGATGGCTCGAACTTAACGCGGGGGCCGCCAATGCGGATGCCTGCACCAGGAAAGAACTTTTCAGGCTGGCCGCCGAGAGCCGTCTTATAACCGGCGTTGAGAACTGGTTCAGGTATCATGCCGCCCGCAATCAGACGGCGCATACTTACGATCCGGCCAGGGCTTCCGAGATATATTCGCTTGCCGCCCCTTTCGCCGCTGACGCCAGAAAATTGCTGGAGGCCCTTGAGCAGCGCAATGATTAAGGTCACGCCGGCTCAGTTGCGTATCATAAAGACCATCCTGGCGGCCCATGTTCCCGGGGTCGAGGCCAGGGCCTTCGGTTCCCGGGTCGACGGTAGCCCAAAGGCTTATTCGGATCTGGACCTCGCTCTTATTGGTCCATCCAGGCTGGATAGCGCTCTTATAGAGGCCCTTAAAGAGGCCTTTGCTGAATCCGACCTGCCTTTTCGCGTGGATGTCCTGGACCTGAACGCCGTTTCAGAAGAATTTTCGAAGATCGTCCTGCGCAAATATGAAGTCCTGCAACCGCGTAAAATATGAGCCTATGCCTAAAAACTACGACTCTGTCGCTGCTTCCGGCGGCCCCGGTCTTTTGCGCCGGTCCAAGGGAGCTGACGTTCATGGTGTACAAGAACGCCAAGAACGACTTGTGGGCGTTCGCAGAAAAGGACATGGCGGGGTAATTGGGGACACAATACCTATTTCCAGGTATTTACCTCCCGGCGTCCCTTCCCCGTAACAACAATTTAACTCGTCTTTCGTCATTTCTTCGGGATTGGGGCCCTCCTTCCCGGTAGACTATCTATGTATTATGAAAAACACGGCGAAAGGGCGGTTTTTGCTGTCCGGCGCGGCGCGCGTTTTGTGCGCCGCCGTGCTGGCCTGTCTGCCGGTCTCGGCGGGCGAGCCGGGCGCTTCCTCCGCCGTGTTCCTTAAGTTCGCACCGGGTCCGCGAGGCGTGGGGATGGGGGAGGCCTATACGGCCGTTACCGCGGACGCCTATTCGGCCTGGTGGAACCCGGCCGGGCTGGCTTCCGTCGAGGTGCCGGAGCTGGCGGCCACGCATAACGCCTCTTTCCAGGATGTTTCGCATCAGTACCTCTCGGTCGCCTATCCGCTGCGCTACGGTTCCACGCTGGGTTTCAATATCACCAGGCTGGCCGTGGCGCCTTTCCAGGGTTATGACGCGGCCGGCTTCAAGACGGAAGAGGTGGAGTCCTCCGGCGTGGCTTTCGGCGCGGCTTACGCCCGGACGCTTTACAAGGACGAGATTGAAAGGCCGGTGCTCAATGTGGGGGCGGGACTGAAGATGGTCACTGAGACGCTGGATTCCGTTTCGGCCTCGGCGCCGGCGCTGGACCTGGGGCTGGACATCACCCGATGAGCCCGTCGCTGCAATCCATGTCACTGGACCTGCTCGGCCACCTGTTACGCGCCCAAGGCAAAACCATCGACCCCGGCTTCTTTGATCACGAAC
>JAVVFK010000376.1:0-1639 GCA_032251015.1 Elusimicrobiales bacterium | reverse complement strand
GCGTCGGGCTGGAGGCCGCGGATAGATCCGCTGAAGCTTTCATGGTCTGCCTGGCCGACCAGCCGACAATATCGCCGGAAAGTTATAAGGCGGTAATAGCCGCCTGGCGGGCGCAGCCGGACCATATCGTCATACCCAGGACTTTCAGGGCTTCCGATTCGCGCATGAAGCGCGGGCACCCGATAATCATCCCGGCGGCGCACAGGCGTCTGTGTTTCGAAGGGCCGCTGGATAAGGGCCTGCACTGGGTGACGCATCACCCGTCGGTAAAGATACTGGACCTGGACCTGGACGACAAAGAGATAATAAGGGATTTCGACACGCCCGAGGATTACGCGGGTCTTTTACCGCGCTGATAGAGGAGACCGAGATGTCCGCCGATAAGACGAAAGCCGAAAGGAAGAAGGAACTCAACGAGTTCTTCGCCCTGATGGGGGTGCCGTTCATCCTTTCCATAGTGGGTTCGGTATTTTACCGCTTCGCTTTCACGGCTCTGACCGGAGAGTCCGTCCGGGCGGGCGCGGTCAGCGTCCGGGTTGGAGCGGGGAGTTCTTTCCTGGGAGCCGATTTCGGATTCAGTATGGGCATAATGGTGGCGCTGGTGTATATGTGGGGACGCCCGGCGCATCTCTACATCAGGAATCCTTCTCCGGAACTCAAGGTTAAAATACGCCGGCGTCTGGCCAGCATCTATCAGCATGGCTTCGCGATGCTGTTCATGGTGCAGGGTCTGGCGCTGGCGATATCCGCGCTGGCGCCCGGGAGTCTGTTCGGGGCCCATTTCGCGGCGGCCTTCTTCTCTTTCCTGGCGCAGGCGGCGATGCTGGTGGTCTATATAGACGCTCAGCTCTCCAAGCAGAAGACGCTGATGGAGAATCTCTACGCCGGCGAGGAACTCTTCGCTCTCAGGCCGGGTTTCTCCATCCCGATATATCTCAAGATAACCACGCTTATATCCGGTTTCGCGCTTATCCCTTTCCTGCTTATCTATATCGCGTTCATCGGCAGGGTCCCGTGGGACGCCCTGTCGGGAGAGCTCGTTATGCTGCTTTTTATTTCCGGCGCCATGCTCCTGCACGGCATCGGCAGCGTTTACAACGGCATACAGCGGCCGCTGGACGGACTTGTCGCACGCATGCAGCGCGTCGCGGAGGGCGATTATTCCAGGACTCGGATATATTTTTCGGACGAGATAGGCTATCTTAAATCCGGGTATAACGAGATGGTGGAAGGATTGAAGGAAAGGGAGGAACTGCACGACACCTTCGGCAAATACCTCTCGATCGAGATAGCGCGCGAGCTCATCAAGAACAAGAAGGTGAACCTGGGCGGCGAGGCCATAGAGGCCGCGGTCATGTTCTGCGATATCCGCAATTTCACGCCGCTGAGCGAAAAGCTCTCCGCCACGGAGATGGTCGCGTTCCTCAACGACTATTTCCACTATGTCACGCCCCCGATAACGGGGCATAACGGGGTGATAAGCAAGTTCATAGGCGACGCGATAATGGCGATATATACCCCCCTGCTCGGGTCGGAGGATCTCGCGGCCGACGCCGTCGGTTCGGCGGCGGAGATGCGCGCCGCGCTCGAGAAGTTCAACGCCTCGGGCAAGGCGCCCGGCAGGGTGGAGTTCGGCATA
>JAVVFK010000375.1:0-1643 GCA_032251015.1 Elusimicrobiales bacterium | reverse complement strand
GGGTGTTATGAAACATGTAGAAGCCGAACCCCGCGCCGATAAGCAGAGGAGCCGCCGCCTGCCAGAACGGTATCCACGGCAGAGAGGCGAAGCAGAGCAGCAGAATCATACCTCCGAGTCTGACGAAGCCTTTCTGATCCAGATGCCGCAGCAGTAAGGGTACGAGAAGACTGTAGACCAGGGCCCCGATTCCGTAGCAGGCCATCAGCGCGCCGATCAGCAGAAATGAGAGCCCGAAACGTGTCTTCAGAAAGACCCCGATATACGCGAGGGCGCCGAACATCATCGCCCCTTCGCAGAAGGTCGTAAGAAGTACGGTCCGCACCCAGGAATCGCGCAGGATCTTCCCGTAATTGGCGAGGGCGCTTGAAAAGGTCCCGGGTATTACGATACGCGGTTTTTTCCGGTCCTCGATAAAGATAAGAATGCTGACCGCCAGGAAGAATAGCGCGAGGCCGTAAAAAACCTCCCTCCAGCTGAAGAACTGAGCCAGAAGCCCGCCGATGGCGGGTCCCATCACCTGGCCCAGTATCATATACCCCACAAAGCGGCCAAGCACTGCCTGCCGGCTTTCGTAGCTGGAGTTATCGCCTATCCAGGCTATGGAGAGGGGAATAATGGCCGCTGCGCCGACGCCGGTGAAGAAACGCAGCAGCGAGAGGGTCCGCAGATCAGGAGCAAGGGCTGAACCAGCGGACATGATGGATGCCGTCAGGGTGGCGAAGGCTACGACGCGGAGCTTTCCGAGCCGGTCGCCAAGAGGACCGTGCACTATCTGGAACAGGCCGTAGGCAAGGGTAAAGGCCGTTGCAACCACGGCGGCGGCGGCCGGAATGACCTTGAAATCTTCGGCCACGCTCGGCAGGAGCGCGTCGAAGAGCCTCAGGTTGGCGCCGGAGACAAAGGCCGCCGCGGCCAGGGAGAGAAACGCCGAGGTTCTGTCCAGAGCCCCGCTCTTTGATTCAGGGTTCACGCCGGGATTCCGCCAGCGGCAGATCGACCCGCCTTCCGGTTCTATCGCTCTCGTAGACGGCGAGTATTATCTCTACCGACTTGCGCGCCTCCCGGCCATCCACCAGCGGTGAGCCGCCTGATGCCAGAGCCCGGCAGAGATCCTCAAACTGAAGCTGATGGCCGTGAAATCCGATGGCCCCCGGATCGGAGGCACCCCCGCCGCTGGTGGTTTTCGACAGGAAGGCTTTACGGATCGCGCTGTCGCCGTCCTGCTCTTCGGCAAACTGCCAGAGCTTGAGATCCTCCTCTTCGAGCACGACGGTGCCCTTGTCGCCGGAGAGCTCCAGGCGCTTCAGAAAACCGGGGAAGACTGAGGTGGTCCCCTCTAGTACCCCCAGGGCGCCGTTTGTAAAGCGCAGCACCGCGGCGGCGGTATCCTCCACCTCGATTCTCTCGTGAGCCAGGGTACCGGCGGCAGCCTGTACCGAGTCGACAGGCCCCATGAACCACTGCAGCAGGTCTATCGCGTGGATTGACTGGTTCATCAGTGCGCCGCCGCCGTCATACTCCCAGGTACCGCGCCAGACGCCCTTGTCGTAGTACTCCTGGGTCCGGAACCACTTTACGTAGGCGTCGCCCAGGGTCAGCCTGCCGAATCGGCCCGCCTCGACAGCCTTTTTGATGGTGCC
>JAVVFK010000374.1:0-1654 GCA_032251015.1 Elusimicrobiales bacterium | reverse complement strand
CTTACGCATCTCGTCGAAGCACGGGTGCTTGACCAGGTTACCGGCGAAGAGCATGCGCGTCTGGACCTTGCTGCGCTCCAGGTGCTGCACCAGCTGGTCGCGGGTGAAGCCGGCGTTCTCCCGCACGGTGACAAGGAAACCGAACCAGCTCGGGTCGGAATTCGGCGTCGGCTCGGGGAGCACCAGGCTGTCCTTGAAGGGTTCCAGGGCTTTCCTCAGACGGGCCCAGTTGCGCTTGCGCGCCTCTACGAACCCCGGGAACTTCTTGAGCTGCGCCAGGCCTATGGCCGCCTGCATCTCGGTGGCCTTGAGGTTATAGCCGAAATGAGAATAGACGTACTTGTGATCGTAGCCGAGGGGCAGTTCGCCGTACTTGCGCGTGAAGCGGCAGCCGCAGGTATTGTCCTTTCCCGACGGGCACCAGCAGTCGCGGCCCCAGTCGCGGAAGGACTCTATAAGGCGCCGGAGCAGCGGGTCGTTGGTATAGACCGCGCCTCCCTCGCCCATGGTCATATGATGCGGAGGATAGAAGCTGGAGGTGCCGATATGGCCGAAAGCGCCGGTATAGCCCCATTTGCCGCCCAGCTTGTAGCGTGAGCCCAGCGCGTCGCAGTTGTCCTCCACCAACCACAGGTCGTGGCGTGCGCAGAACTCCTGCACCGCCTTCAGATCGAAGGGATTGCCGAGGGTATGAGCCAGCATCACGGCTCGGGTCCTGGCGGAGAGGGCCTCCTCGAGGCGGGTGCAGTCGATGTTGTAGGAGGGCAGCGACACGTCTACGAAGACCGGGGCCGCTCCGTACTGTATGATCGGCGTCACGGTGGTAGGGAAACCGGCCGCCACGGTTATGACCTCGTCGCCCGGCTTTATCCGGCGCGCGCCCAGCTTGGGAGACGTGAGAGCCATGAAAGCCACCAGGTTGGCGGAAGAGCCGGAATTGACCAGGGATACGTATTTGACGCCGAGATACCTGCCCAGTTCTTTCTCGAACTCCGCGCAGTAACGGCCCGAGGTCAGCCAGAAATCGAGCGCCGTGTCGGTAAGCGCGATCAGTTCTTTGTCGTCGTAAACGCGGCCGCCGTAATTGACGAAGCTCTCCCCGGGTCTGAAGGCGGGTTTCCCGTGGAAACGCCGGTGATAATCCGAAACCTTTTTAAATATCTCTTTCCTGGCTTTGGCTTCCGCTTTGGTCATTTGGAGTACTCCGTTATCTGTTCCAGGCAGACGGCGCGCATGTCCGAACCGGACTGGTAGGCGCGGGTCCACTCGATTATCCTGTCTATGGCCGGGCCCACCCGCCAGCGCGGCTTCCAGCCCAGGCGCTTGCGGGCTTTGGAAGAATCGAGCCGCAGGAATTTCGCCTCGTGCGGATGCGGGCCCTTGTCCACCCGGTAGCCGGGAGCCTCGGGCCAGCGGCTGAACATGCGCTTGACCAGCCATTCCACGTCTTTGGCGTCGCCGGTGTCCGGACCGAAGTTCCAGGCCTCGGCGAATTTGGGGCCGTGAGTGTAAAGTTTTTCTGCCAGGCGCAGATAGCCCGAGAGCGGCTCCAGCACATGCTGCCAGGGCCGTATGGAGCGCGGATTGCGTATGCATACCTTCTCGCCCCTGAGCGCGGCCCGTATGATGTCGGGGATAAGCCGGTCGGCGGCCC
>JAVVFK010000373.1:255-1669 GCA_032251015.1 Elusimicrobiales bacterium | reverse complement strand
AACGGATCACATGGCTGTTACGTCTACGTGCTGGGCACCGGCGATGGCGGTGCCGCCCGCACCTATGTCGGCTGGTCGACGGACGTGGCGGCGCGGCTCGCGGCCCATAATGCGGGCAAGGGGGCGAAATCCACGCGGGGCCGCGTCTGGCGGGTCTTGTATGTGGAACGCCACCGCACGCGGGGCGCGGCGATGTCCCGCGAATGGCACCTGAAGCGCGACCGCAACTTCCGCCGCGCCCTGCTGGCGGGTGCCGGCCCGGATTTCTAAACCAGCCGGATGTCGGCGCGGTCGCCGTAGTTGCCTTCGATCAGGGAGGCGGCGTGGCGCACCATGTCCGGGCCCTCACGGTGGCGGATGACGAAGGCGTTGCGGCCCGAGGCCCGCGCTGGGGAATGGCTGACGAAGTTGTGCAGGCCATAGGTGATGAGAAAGGTTTGTTCGGTTGTCATAAAGATTCCTGGGTGGGGTCTAGGCCGGGCGCGCGGCGCAGGGCGGATGCCCCGGCGCGGGCCGGCGGTGATGGGTGTTCGTGTGAGGCGGCGCCGTCCGGCGTCCGCGGCCAGGCGGAACTATTCGGGCGTCTTGGCTTCGGTTTCCGGCATGGCGGCGTCGTCAGACTCGCCTGTCTTGGCGGCTTCCTTCGCGGCGGCGCGTTCGGCCTTCTTTGCGGCCTTTTGGCGCTCGCGTTCCTTGCGTTCGAAATCGTAGTTGGGCTTTCGCGCCATCGTCGTCTCTCCGGATGGGAACGGATCAGGGAATTCTTGCGGGCAGATGCCGATGCCTGGGCCGGGGAAGGGCCGGCCGAAGCCGATCCTTATCCTTCCCCGTGACCCGGCGTCGTTCCGATTAATCGGCGAGCGACAGATTCTCGGCGGCGGTCTTGCCGTTCTGTCCGGCGGTCAGGTCATAGGTGACCTTCTGGCCTTCCTTGAGGGTGCTCAGCCCGGCCTGTTCGACGGCCGAAATATGAACGAAGGCGTCCTTGGAGCCGTCTTCCGGTTCAATGAAGCCATAGCCTTTGTCGGCGTTGAAAAATTTAACGGTACCTGTGGTCATGTCGATGTCCTCTAACGGGAGGTGAATGCCGCTCGGCGCCTCATGCGCCGGACCGGCCGGAATAACGCTCGCATTGTCAGGGGATCACGAAGATGACCGGCGGACCGATCTTTCAAATCACGAAAACAAAATGCAACTCGCTGGGTGCGTAGCCTAAGGGCATGAGGGCGTGAAGTCAAACGGTTAAAATAAAGGGGCTGTCCCAGATAATCACCTGATATGACGTTTAACCCATTGTCTAAGCTGGGTTAATTGCGCTGACGGGTCACTGTTGTTGAAACGCCATTCGCATTCCTTCAAGAATAGCCCGAAATGCGCCTTCGGCACACCGTTGAACTTCCGCATGTGACGCTTC
>JAVVFK010000373.1:0-245 GCA_032251015.1 Elusimicrobiales bacterium | reverse complement strand
GATCCCGTTGATGTGATTGTGTCTGTCGGCGAACAGCTCCGAGTGATTGATCCGGAAGTGTTTGAAGTCGGAGACGTCCAGCGCGTTATAGCCGCCCCAGCAGTCGGTATAGACGATGCTGTCCGGCACGATCTTGCGCGCCATGATCGGCATCAGCGTATCGCCTGAGGCATCGGGAATGATCTTGGTGTAGACCTTGCCGCCCCGCTTGAGAAGGCCGAATACCGGGATTTTCCCGGCGGCGC
>JAVVFK010000372.1:0-1674 GCA_032251015.1 Elusimicrobiales bacterium | reverse complement strand
CGCCCAGCCGCCTGCCGAAGCCGGGGGCTATAAGCAGCGCCGCGGAGTAGCGGCCGGAGTCCAGCCCCCTCGCGGCGTCCGCCGGGCTGGAGGCGCCCTCCGGCAGGAAATAACCGGAGCTCTCAAAAACCGAGACCAGCTGCCGGGAATGGCGGGTATTATCTCTGTCGTAAACGCCCAGGGCCAGGTTCTTGACGTCGAAATCTATGGCGAAGCCGAAGAAGATCACCAGCACCACCGGCAGGCCCAGCACCATCACCAGCGTGAACGGGTCGCGCAGTATGTGCATGACCTCTTTGCGGGCGACGGCGGCGGCGCGGTGAATATCGAATGGTGTCATCTGCCGGCCCCCTCGACTAGGCGTATGAACACGTCCTCGAGCGACGGCGGTATCGCCCTGCGCTCCGCCCCGGCCGGCAGGCCGGAGAGCGCCTCTTCCATCGCCCGGTCGTCGGCGAAGGCGGCGTGCCAGCGCATGCCGTGGGGCGAGAGCTCCAGCAGACCCGGGGCTTTCCGCAGGCCGGATAGGAAATCGTCCGGGTCCGCCCCCTTGAAATCCATTTCGGCCATAGGGCCCGGGAAGGCCGAGCGCTTGAGCCCCGCCGGGGAATCCAGCGCTATGAGCCTGCCGGTGCGCATGAGGGCAATGCGGCCGCATTGCTCGGCCTCGTCCATATAATGGGTGGTGACTATGACGGTCTTGCCCAGCCCCGTCACCTTGCGTATCAACTCCCAGAAGCGGGCGCGCGAGGCCGGTGAGACGCCCGCAGTCGGCTCGTCGAGGAAGATGATCTCCGGGTCGTGCAGCATGGCCGCGGCCAGCGAGAGTTCCTGCTTCACGCCGCCGGGCAGTGAGGCTACCATGGTGGAGAGCGGTCTGTCGAAGGCGATGAGGGAGAAAAGGTCCTCCCTCCTGCGGCGGGCGTAGTCCGGCTCCAGTTTGCGCAGGCCGGCCGCGAAGTCCAGGTTCTCGCCGACCGTCAGGTCGTTATAAAGCGTGAACTTCTGCGACATATAGCCGACTTTTCCCTTTATTCCCCTGCCGCCGTCGGAGAAGTCCAGCCCGCCGACGCGCGCGGAACCCGAAGAAGGCACCAGCAGGCCGCAGAGCATCCTTATGGTGGTGGTCTTGCCGGCTCCGTTGGCGCCCAGGAAACCGAAGATCTCGCCCCTCTCCACGCTGAAAGAGACGCCGTCCACGGCGGTGAAATCGCCGAACTTTATGGAGAGGTTCTCCACCTCCAGGGCCGGGGCGGGGCTCATTTCTTCTCCCCCCCGATGAATATCTCCTCGAAACTGGCCGCGCCGCGCTCTTTCAGGACGGCGCGGGGTTCGCCGGCGGCCAGCAGCCGGCCGGAGTCCAGCAGGTGGACGCGCGCGCAGCGCTCGGCCTCGTCCATGTAGGCGGTGGATACTATGATCAGCATGCCGGTCCCGCCCTGCGCGTAGAGCAGTTCCCAGAACTCGCGGCGGCTGATGGGGTCCACGCCGTTGGTGGGCTCGTCGAGCAGCAGGGCCGAGGGCGACTGCAGCAGCGCGCACATCAGTCCCAGTTTCTTGTACATGCCGCCGGACAGCTGCCCGGCGCGGCGGTCCCTGAATTTTCCCAGGCGCGTTATCTCCAGCAGTTCCGCGGAACGCTTTTTGAAGGCGGCGGCGTCGGGCCGGTAAAGG
>JAVVFK010000371.1:0-1678 GCA_032251015.1 Elusimicrobiales bacterium | reverse complement strand
TCTGCTTCGCGGGCCCCGCCGCGGAGATTCCGCCCAAGCCGGATCCGCCCCTGTTCTCCCAGCTGGTCGAAGAGTACTATGACGGAGAGTTCGAGGCAGCCCTGAAGGGCTTTCGAAAACTGGTCGACCACGATCCGGCTGACGATCTCTCGCGCCGTCAGCTTATCCGGCTCTACCGGGAGTCCGGCGACTTTCAAGCCGCCCGGACGCAGCTCCTCCTTTTGCAGGACCCCGAAGAAGCGGACAGTGCCGTCCGGCCGGAGCTTCTCGAGCTGAGCCTGCTTTCAGGCGCCTCGCCGGGGTATTCGGCAGGCGGTGCAGAAGACCCGGAAGCCCTCTTCTGGCAGGCCCTGGCCGCCTACAGGGGCGGCGACCTGAAGGAAGCGGAGAGGCTGCTCCTGAAAACACTGGACCTCGAATCGTACAACCCCCCGGCCCATTACCTGCTGGGCCTTATTGCCTTCGACGCCGGCCGCGCCGCCGAAGCGGAGGAGCACCTCGCATCGAGCCTGAAGCAGGAGCCGAACCTGACCATGGCCCTCCTGCCCCTTGCACGGGCACGCCTGAAGCTTGAAAAGACCGCATCGGCCCACGCCCTGCTTCTGCGGGCCCGCGCGGCCCTCCCTTCCAGCAGCAGTGTGGCAAATGAGCTTTTGGCCCTCGAGGCGGCACACCCGGAGTTGACCGAAAAGCGGGAGAGCGAGGCAGCCGGACGCAGGGAGGCGGCGGTTCCGCCTGTCATGAAGCGCTTTCCTGCCGAAGGGGAGGCTGTTCCCCGCCTGCGTGTAGGCCTTGCCGAAGGGCTCGAGTACATTCACCTCAAGACAGGAGGAGAGTACCGCCTCTTTTCAGGCGGCCAGATCCTCTCTGAAGGGAGCAGCGGGGAGATTCTGACCCTTCGCGCAGGTGAAGCCGGCATCGAGGTCCTCAAATCCGGCAGGGTCGTCGCCGGGGGAATTACTGGGCCCCTTAGCTTAAGCTACGACTGCCCGGGCTGTACCTCGGCCCTCTTCGACATGGAGTACGGCTCGGGCTACTACTTCGCGGGCTTCGAGGACCGTTACTACCGGGGAGACTTGCACTTTTCAAGGCGGGAGGCGGGCTTGACCGTCGTCAACATCATAAGCCTCGAAGAATACCTCTACTCCGTAGTTCCCTCGGAGATTCCCGCCTACTGGCCCGAAGCCTCCCTCCAGGCCCAGGCGGTTGCCGCCAGAAGCTACACCCTGGCCAACATGGGACGCTTCGAGGGGAGGGGCTTCGACCTCTACGCCTCGGTGCGCTCCGCCTCCTACCGGGGAGCCGGAAACGAGGCGGAGCGCACCAGCGACGCGGTGGACGCGACCCGGGGACTCGTACTCTATCAGCGGGAGAAACCCCTGAACGCGGTCTACTCCGCCAACAGCGGTGGCTATACCGAGGACAGCCTGAGCGTCTGGGGCTTCGAATCCCTTTTACAGGCGGTGGCGGACCCGAAGATACCCGAACGGAGCGCTCCCCTTCCTCCGGAGGAGCTCGCGCGCTGGATTCAGTCACGCCCCGAGAGCTACAGCGCGGCGGAGGGCTACCACTCCCGGGCGGCCTACCGCTGGCGGCTCTGGGTGCCTGCCGTGGAGATAGCGGCTCGGATCGACTCCCGGGGTGAAAGCATCGGAACAATTCTCTCGCTTACCAGCCG
>JAVVFK010000370.1:0-1684 GCA_032251015.1 Elusimicrobiales bacterium | reverse complement strand
CGCGGTTCATCTGGCCGGAGAGAACGGCGAGGCGCCCTTTCTTGCGAGGCTGTTGCCCACCGGCGGCTCCGAGGCGGGGAGTGCGGTACGGGAGCTGAGCCGGATTCTGCCCCGGCTGCACGCCCTTGTGCCCCGGCTCGAGTCGAAACAGTGGCCCCTGGCCTCGGACCTGCGGGAGATTCACCGCCGCTATTCGGCCTTTCTCGAACAGCACGACCTCTACGAGCCCGCCACGCTCACTCCCTCGCTGGAGAGAATCGAACACTCCTACCTGCTGGCCTTCCCCGAGGCCCTCGAGGATTACGAGGCCTACCGGCCATTTATTGAGGGAGATCCCCGCATAGAACTCTTCAGTCCGGCCATTCCGGACGGGGAGTACGCGATACCCATAGAACTCTACGACAACGAACGCATGGAGGCCTCGGCCCTCTTCCGCGAAATCCGCGATCTGATTCTCGACGGCGTAGAGCCTGAGGAGATCGCGCTGACGGTGCCTGACATCGAGAACAGCCGGGTCTACATAGAGGAGGCCGCCCACCGCTACGATATTCCACTGGAGTTCCGCACCGGCCGCAGTCTCGGCGAGTACTCAGGCGTCCGCTTCTTCCGCTCCCTGGCCGAGCTGCAGGGAAGCTCCTGGGAGACGGGGGCCTTCAAGAATCTGGTCCTCAACGCCGGAGTCCCCTGGAAGGAGCCGGAAGCTCTCCGACGGCTTGTCCGGGACGGCATCGAGGCCTACGTCGTGCGCAACTGGCGGGACGGCGACGGCCTCCACGGCTGGGAGGAGCAGCTTACCCTGGCAGGCCGCAGGGAGTCCCTGGCACTCTACCGCCGGCTGAACAGCGCCCTGCGGACGGTCACCTCCGCCGCAAGCTTCACGGAGACCGCACAATCCCTGCAGGCCTTCATAGGCACCTTCCTGGACACCAACCGCTGGAGGGAGGAGTCCCCGGTCCAGCTGAAGGCCTTTCAGCGGGCCCTTGAAATTCTCAACGACTTCGCCCGGGCCGAGACAACCTTTACCGAGCTGAAGGTCCCCTCGCCCTACGCGGTCTGGACCGCCTCCGTCGAAGAGGCCGGCTACGTCGAGCAGCAACCGCGCACTGGAATTCCGGTCTATCCCTACCGGGTTTCGGCGGGGATCTATCCCCGCTACCACTTCCTTCCCTTTCTGACCCAGGAGTCGAGCCGCATAGTCTGGGACCGGGGCTTTCCCCTCAACGAGGCGCATCGGGAAGAGGCCGAAATCAGCGACGACGACGTCAGCCGGCTCTATCTGCGGCTTTACCTCGGTTCGGGCGAGCATGTCCGGCCGAGCTGCGCCCGTCAGGGCTACGGCGGTCCCGGTCTGCCGCCGGGACTCTTCGTTGAGAACGGTCTCGAGAAGAAAGCCGGGGGGGCCGAAGGGCTCGATCCCGAGAGTGAGGACGAGCGCTTCTTCCGGGAGCCGTTCCGGCCCGAGAGCCCCGCTTCCAGCTGGCAGCAGCACGGCTTTTCCGCCTTCAGGGAAACCGGAGCTCTCGTTCGCCGCTGGTCGCTCCTCGACTCACCCATCCCGCACACAGGGCTCGCGACGGCCCTGAAAGAGCGCTACCTGACCAATCCGCGCCGGAAGGGTATAAGCCCCACCGCCCTGGACAACTTCTGGAGCTGCCCCTTCGCCTTCCTGTTTACCTCGATTCTC
>JAVVFK010000036.1:0-14783 GCA_032251015.1 Elusimicrobiales bacterium | reverse complement strand
CGGGCGACGCCCGCTCCGCCGCCTCCTCGGCCCTGGTGACCGAACTGAAATACCGCGCGGCCCACGGGATAAAGTCCCGCGTTAAGGGGCTCGGGACCCGCCTCTCATCCCCCGAAGGCGAAACGGCGGGGCGGGACCTGGACGTCTCGGGCCTGAAGTCGGTCGTCGAGATATACGACGCCAACCTGACCGCGACCTTCGAGGCCGGCATACCGCTTCGCGCGCTGCGCTCCGAACTGAAAGCCGTCGGGCTGGAAGCGCCCATGCCCAAGCTCGACGGCACGCTGGGCGGCCTCATAGCGGCCAAGTCGTGGCCCGGCATACGCGACCTGCTCCTGGGCCTGGAACTGGCCCTGCCCGACGGCACTGTCTGCCGCCTGGGAGGCAAGTCGGTAAAGAACGTGGCCGGCTACGACCTGACACGCCTGCTCTGCGGCGCGCTGGGCGCCTACGGCGTCGTGCTTTCCGCTACCGTACGGCTCTGCCCGGCGGGCAAGTCCCCCCGTTTCCCGCACGCGGAGCGCCGCGCGGGAGAATTCGTCCCGTCGGACCTGCACCGCCGGCTCAAGAAAGCTTTCGACCCTGAGAACCTGCTGAACCCCTGGATATACGGATGAATTCCAAATACAACGTCAACGAGATGTACGACGCCCACGCCGAAGGCGAACTCCACCTTCCCTCGCTGCTGACGCACCTGGGAGAGAGGTCGCTCTACGACGCCGTCAGCCAGTGCAGCCGCTGCGGCTACTGCGAGACGGTCTGCCCCACCTATATGCTGACCGGCCGCGAGCCTATCTCGGCGCGCGGCCGCAACCAGCTCACCCGGATGATAATGGAGGGCAAGGCGCGCGGCGCCGGCGCCGCCGCCGAGTCGCTCGACACCTGCCTTCTCTGCGGCGCCTGCTCCGAGGCCTGTTTCGCCAAAGTCCCCACGGCCGACATAGTACTGGAGGGCCGCCGCGCGGCGCTGGGCCCCGCCCCGCGCTTCGTCCCGGTACTGCTCTCCCGTCTGATGCTGGAGAAGCCGGGCTTTTTCGGCTTCCTGCTCAAGCTCGGCGCGCTGGCGCGCCGCACCGGCCTGCCGCGCCTGGCAGGGAAACTGGGGCTCTTCCGCATTCTCGGGCTCGGGCCCCTGGAGAAGGCCGAAAAAGAGGCACCGGCCATGCCGCTGACCTTCCTGTCGGAAAAGCTGGCGGCCGACCCGGAACTGGCCGCCGGGACCGGAGACGAACCGAGGGCCTGGGCCTATTTCGCTCCCTGCGGCCCCAACTACCTCTTCACCGGCGTCGGCGAAGCCACCGTGGCCCTCCTGAAGCGCTTTCTCGGCAAAGGCGTGTTCTTTCATAACGCCTGCTGCGGCCTGCTGGCCTACAATTACGGCGACATACGCCACGCGCGCGCCTTCGCGCGCCGGAACATAGAGAAGTACGAGGAATTGAAAACTCTCCACGGCGGGATAGAGGTGGTGGGCGACTGCTCCTCCTGCGTGGCCTTCATGAAGTCCTACGAGCAGCTCTTCACCGCCGAGCCGGAGTGGCGGGCCAGGGCCGCCGCTTTCGCCGCCGCCGTGCGCGACGCCCTGGAGGCCGTTCCGCCCTCCGCCATGACGCACGCCGGCAAAGAGGCGCTGGAAGAGACCGGCAGGATAACCTACCACGATTCGTGCCGCGCCTGCCACGGGCAGGGCATACGGAAAGAGCCCCGCGAAGCACTGAAGACGCTAGCCGGCGGACATTTCACCGAACTGCCGGAGAGCGACTGGTGCTGCGGCGGGGCGGGCGCCTATTCATTCACCCAGCCGGAGATGTCGGACAAGATACTCCGGCGCAAGACCGCCAACATCGCCTCGGTCAGGGCTGATACCGTGGCCGTGGGCGGCACATCCTGCCTGCTGCAGATAAACGCCGGCCTGGAGCGGGATTATCCCTCCGCGAAAGCCGTCCATTACACCCAGCTGGTGGAGCGACTCACCCGCCCCCCCGCCAAGTAGGGCGGCAAATGCTACAATATACCTATGACGCGGGCTGAAGACCTCGAAAAACGGCTCGAGCTGCTGGTCAAGTTCGGCGGCAGCATCTCCACCGAGACCCACATCCATAAACTGATCGAGCTCATCGCCGACCAGGTCAAGACCATACTTGCCTGCGACCGCTGTACCGTGTTCGTCATTGACCGCCATACCAACGAGCTCTGGTCCCAGGTGGCACAGGGCATGCAGCACACCGAGATCCGCATTCCCTACGGCCGCGGAATAGCCGGCCACGTGGCAGCCACGGGTCAGGGGATGAACATCACCGACGCCTACGGCGACAGCCACTTCAACCAGGACACCGACCGCCTGACCGGATACAAGACGCACACGATACTGGCCGTTCCCCTGCGCAACATAAACGGGCGCATCATAGGCGTTTTCGAGGTCATCAACAAACTGACGGGCGCCTTCAACAAGGACGACGAGGGCATACTGCAGCTCCTGGGCTCCATCGCCTCCTCGGCCATCGAGAACGCGCAGCTTTACGAGAGCCTCTCCAAGTCCCAGCTCGAGACCATCTACCGCCTGGCCGTCACCGCCGAATACCGCGACCAGCAGGACACGGCGATACACCTGCGCCACATAAGCGAATACTCGGCCCTGCTGGCCGAGGGGGTCGGCCTGCCGCAGAAAGAGATAGAGAACATCCGCTACGCCAGCCCCCTGCACGACATCGGCAAGGTGGGCATAGCCGACGCCATACTCCTCAAGCCCGGCAAACTGACCGCCGACGAGTTCGAGGAAATGAAGAAGCATACCCTCTACGGCGCCAAGATACTCTGCAACGCGGAGAGCACGCTGCTGCAGATCGCCTGCAAGATAGCCGGCTCGCATCACGAGAAGTTCGACGGCACCGGCTACCCGGCCAGGCTGCGCGGCGAACAGATCCCGATATACGCCCGCATAGTCTCCGTGGTGGACGTCTTCGACGCCCTGTGCATGCCGCGCGTCTACAAGCCAAAGTGGGAGCCCGAGCGGGCCCTTGAATACATAAGGGGCGAGAGCGGCAAGGCTTTCGATCCCATGGTGGTGGACGCTTTCGAGCGCGTCTACGAGCAGGTAATAAAGATATATTCCATTTCCGACGCCAAGACCACCGTCATCCCGGGCATAACCCGGGAGATAAACCGCCATACCTACTAACCCCGCCCCCCGATCAACGCTCCAGCCCCGCCGTCATCCCGGCGGGGCTGAAACTTTTTAAGGGAAGGCGCATCTAAGATAAGAGGGGCCGCAAAGGCTCCGCGATATCACTAGGGTCGGGAGGACACGATGAACGACATGGAGATAACTTTTCCCGGCGGCAAGAAGGTGGCCGCCAACTGGCACGGTTTCGGGATAATGACCGACCAGCCGGCCTCGGCCGGCGGCGAAGGATCGGCCCCGTCCCCCTTCGACCTGTTCCTGGCTTCGCTGGGGACCTGCGCCGGAATATTCGTCCTGGGGTTCATACAGTCCAGGGGATTGTCGACGGAAGGGCTGAAGGTGATACAGTCGATGGACTGGGACGCCGAGGCTCACCGCATGAAGAAGATCTCGTTCCGGGTGGTCCTGCCCAAGGACTTCCCCGAAAAATACAAAGGCGCGGTCATCAAGGCGGCGGAACAGTGCCTGGTAAAGCGCACCCTGCACTCGCCGCCCGAATTCGAGATAACCGCGGATTAGACCTTTATCTTGGCGATGGCCAGGCTGACAAGGACGAATTCACCCCCGACCACGAAATAGATGAGAGCGCCCCACTCCAGCGGCACCTGCGTGACCAGGAACGCGGCCACGGACAGGCCCGCGGCGGTCAGCGCGGAGATGGACACCACCCGCCGGCGGGAGAAGCCCAGCGCCTCCAGCCTGAGCGCGTAATGGTCCTTGCTGCCTATGAAAGGCGAGTGGCCCCGCCGGAGCCTCATGACCGAGACGAAAATGGTGTCGTAGATAGGCAGGGCCAGTATGAAAAGCGGGGCGTATACGCCCAGCGGGTTCATATTGGTGTAGCTGGTGCCCATCGCTATGACGGCCAGCGTGTAGCCGCAGAACAGGCTTCCCGAGTCGCCCATGAATATTTTCAGACGACGCGAGAAATTGTAAGGCAGGAAGCCCAGCGCCGCCCCGCACAGGGCGGCCGAGGCGAAATTGACGTAGATGGACTCCGAGGGCAGGGCTATTAGCAGGAAACCCGCCGCCGCCAGGGCCGCCTGGCTGGCGGAAAGGCCGTCCATTATGTCTATGATGTTGAAAGCGTTGGAAACCCCCACTATCCACAGCACGCTCAGCGCGGCCGCCAGGTATCCGGGCTGCAGGAAGTCTATCTTTATGCCGTAGAAGACGGTGAAGAAAGCCACCGCGAACTGCACGGCGAACTTGGTCTTCACCCCCAGCCCGTGCGGCTTGCGCAGGTCGTCGATCAGGCCGAGAAGGAGCATCACCGCCCCGCCGGTAAGAAGGACGCGCAGGTCGCGCAGCGTGCCGGTGGGAAAATCCGTCAGGAACCGTATGGCTATAAGGGAAGCGGCGAAGGCCGCGGCCACGGCGACGCCGCCCAGCAGCGGGGTCGCCACCTTATGCGTTTTTACGTGCGTGGTCGGCGCGTCCAGGTGGCCGAACCTGACGGCCAGCGAGCGCAGGGCAGGCGTAAGCCCCAGGGAAAGCAGGAGCGCGCCCGCGAAACAGGCCAGGTAGAGCGAGAAATTCTGTATCAGTACTTCCATAATAACCGGGGCGCCTTCAGGGCCTGTCCCCGAAATCCTTCCGGCGCAGCGAGAGCCGCAATCCCAGTATCTTCAGGACCCCCTTCACGGCGTCCCTGAAGTTTATTTTTTTGCCGTCCTCCCTGGAACGGGGAGAATAGGCTATAGGCACTTCCAGGAAACGCAGGCCCAGGAAGGCCGTTTTACAGGAAAGCTCGGCCTCTATCTCGAAGCCCGGCGAAGAAAGAGCGAAACGGCGAAGTTCCGCGGTCCGGAAAGCCTTGTAACAGGTGTAAGAGTCGGTCATCCTGACGCCGAACAGGAGCGAGACCAGGAAAGTCAGGAATTTATTGCCGGTCAGATAGAGCCGGCTATAGGTGGCGGCCCGGCCGGAAAGCATGCGGGAGCCGAAGACGGCGTCCGCGCGGCCCTCGATCACGGGGCGCACCACTTCCGGTATCTGGAGCGGGTCGTATTCAAGATCCGCGTCCTGGACTATGACGGCCTCGCCCGCCGCGGAGCCGAAGCCGGTTATAAGGGCCCCGCCCTTGCCGCGGTTGCGCTCGTGCTTTATAAGTCTAAGTTCGTAAGGGAAGCGTTTTTCGGCTATGGCCCTGTCCAGCCATTCCCGGGAGCCGTCGGACGAACCGTCGTCCACCACCACGATCTCCTTGTCGAGAGGAAGGGCCTTGAGCCTTTCCAGGACCGCGGGCAGGGTCCGCATCTCGTTATAGGAAGGTATGACGATGGAAACTTTCATTATAAGGGGCTCCGGGCGATTCCGGGAGACTCAATTATACAATAATGGGCCTTTTTTTATAGAATTGACGTATCGGCGGCAGGAAGCCGCCCTACGGAGGCAAAACCGATGAAAGTTCCCATGGTAGACATGCTGGCCGGGTACCCCCCCATAAAGGACGAGATAGAGAACGCGGTAAAGACCGTCTTCAACAAGGCTAATTTCATACTCGGCGAGGAAGTCGCTAAATTCGAAAAAGAATTCGCCGCCCATAACGGCACGAAGTACGCCGTGGGCGTGGCCAACGGCACAGACGCCATCCGCATGGCGCTCATCGCCAGCGGCGTGAAGAAAGGCGACGAGGTCGTAACCTCCCCCTTCACCTTCATCGCCACCTCCGAGACCATCAGCCAGGTAGGCGCGGTCCCGGTATTCGCCGACATAGACCCCGTCACCTTCAACCTCGACCCGGAATCGGTTGAAAAGAAGATAACCCCGAAGACCCGCGCCATAGTGCCTGTACACCTCTACGGCCTGCCCTGCGATATGGACGCGCTAATGACCATAGCGAAGAAGCATAACCTCCTTGTCATAGAGGACACCGCGCAGGCCTTCACGGCGAAATACAAACCCGCCGGCGGCGACTGGAAGTACTGCGGCTCGATGGGCCACTGCGGCACCTACAGCTTCTTCCCGGCCAAGAACCTCGGCGCCTTCGGCGACGGCGGCGCGGTCACCACCAACGACGAAAAGATCTACGATACGCTCAAACAGCTGCGCAACCACGGCAGCAAGGTCCGCTACCGCCACGAGATGGAAGGCTTCAACAGCCGCCTGGACACGGTGCAGGCCGCCGTCCTCTCCGTCCGCCTCAAGCACGTGGAGAAGTGGACCGGGATGCGAAACACCGTGGCCGCCAGGTACGCCAAGGCGCTCGAGGGCGTCTGCGTCGCCCCGGTCGTGCCGGCCAACGCGCGCCACTCGTTCAACTACTACACCATACGCTTCGACTCCAAGGCCAAGCGCGACAACGCGCAGAAGCACCTGACCGAGCAGGGCATCGCCAACCAGATCTACTACCCGATAGCCCTCCACCTCCAGGAGGCCTACGCGCACCTGGGCGGCAAGCGGGGAGACCTGCCCGTCTGCGACGCCGTGATGGACACCGTCTTCTCGCTGCCGATGTACCCGGAGCTTTCCGACGAGCAGATAAAGACGGTAACGGACGCGGTCAAGGCCTCGCTTAAGGCCGCGGTCTGAGGTCCCGCCGATGAACTGGCGCGGCCGAAGGGTTCTGATAACCGGGGGCAGCGGCTTCATAGGGAGCCACCTCACGGAGCAACTGGTGCGCCTGGGAGCCAGGGTGACGGCGCTCCTGGAATACACGCCCTACAACGACCTCGGAGCCCTCAAACACGTCCCCCGCCAGGTCCTCTCCCATATAGAACTGGTCTCCGGCGACCTGCGCGATCCCGAGATGGTAAAGAAACTTCTCGGGAAAAAGGACGTGGTCTTCCACCTCGGTGCGCTGGTGGGCATACCGTACTCCTACGTGAACCCCCGGGAAGTATTCGAGGTCAACGCCCTGGGCACGCTGAATCTGCTGCTCGCGGCGCGCGACGCGGGGGCCAGCAAGATAGTCACCACCTCGACCTCGGAAGTCTACGGCACGGCCCTTTACACGCCGATAGACGAAAAGCATCCCCTGCAGGCCCAGTCACCCTACTCCGCAAGCAAAATAGCGGCCGACAAGATAGCCGAGTCGTTCCACCGGACTTACGGGGTGCCGGTGGCGGTGATACGTCCGTTCAACACCTACGGGCCGCGCCAGTCCGACAGGGCGATAATCCCCACCATCATCGCGCAGGCTATGACGAAGAAAGTGATAACGCTGGGAACCCTGACCCCGCGGCGAGACCTCAACTTCGTTCTGGACACGGTGGATGGTTTCATAAAGACGGCCGAATCCCCGCGCTCGGTCGGACGGGTGATGAACATAGGCACCGGCCGCGACATTTCCGTGGGAGAACTGGCGTCCGGAATCCTGCGGCTGATGGGAAGCAAGGCCAGGATCAGGACCGCGAACGCGAGGAAGCGGCCCAAGGGCAGCGAAGTCATGCAGCTGCTCTGCGACAATTCCCTCGCGGCGGACCTCATCGGCTGGAAGCCGAAGACCACGCTGGAGAGCGGCCTGAAGCAGACCATAGACTGGATGAAGGCCCATTCCGAGGGATACGCTCCCGATAAGTACCAGATATAGGAGAACGATGAAAGCCGTAATAATCGCCGGAGGCTGCGGGACACGACTGCGGCCTTTCACGTTCTCCATCCCCAAGCCGCTGCTGCCCGTCGGAGAAAAGCCCATACTGGAATACACCGTGGGGCGATTGCGCTCCATGGGGATCAGGGACATAACGCTATCGCTCGGCTACGGCGCGGAACTTATCGAAGCTTACTTCGGCGACGGAAGGAAGTTCGGCGTCGGGATCAGATATACTAGGGAACGCAAGCCTCTCGGCACGGCCGGGCCCCTGCGGCTGGCCCGGGGCCTTCGCTCCCCTTTCCTGGTGATGAACGGCGATATACTGACCCGGCTCGATTTCAAAAAGATGATGCGCTTCCACGAAAAGTCCGGCGCGGACCTCACCGTGGCCGCACGGAAGTACGCCGACCGGCTGCCGTTCGGCACGGTCTCGGCGGACGGCGACGTCGTGACCGGGATAACCGAAAAACCGGTCACTCATCATCTTGTTTCAGCCGGCATATACATAGTCTCCCCCGCCGCGGTCCGGCGCATACCCCCGGGACGCTTCTTCACCATGCCGGACCTGGTCAAGGCCCTGCTCAAGGCCGGGCGGCCGGTGCGGATGTACGGGTTCTCAGATTACTGGCTGGGGATCGAACGGGTCTCCCAGCTGGAGGAAGCGGCGCATGAAGCCCGGCACTGGGACCGCTGAAAACAGGATGAAACTCTCCGTCATAATCCCCGTCTACAACGAGGCCTCCACCATACGCGAGATAATCTCCCGCGTACGCCGGGTCCCGGTCGGAATGGAGAAGGAGATCATAGTCGTGGACGGCGCTTCCACCGACGGGACCAGGGAAAGCCTGAAAGCGGAGGAGAGCGCTCCCGGCACCCTGGTCATATACGAGAACGGGCGGGAAGGCAAGGGGGCGGCGGTGCGCAAGGGCCTGGAAAAAGCCTCGGGCGACATAGCCCTGATACAGGACGCCGATCTGGAGGTCAGCCCCGAAGAATACCCCAACCTCCTCAAGCACATCGTCTCCGGCGAAACGGACGTGGTCTTCGGTTCCCGCTTCATGAGCGGCTCCCGCTTCAGGGCCGCCAGCCTGCTCGCCAACAGGGTCCTCATCTTCCTGACCAACCTTCTTTACGGCGCGCGCATGACCGACGTTCTGACGTGCTACAAGGTCTTCCGTCTCGAAGCGGTGAAAGGCATGGAATTCGAATGCAGGGGTTTTGATTTCGACACCGAGCTGACGGTAAAACTGCTCAAGCGGGGCGTGAAGATAACGGAAGTCCCGATAAGTTATTCGCCGCGGACCTACGGAGACGGGAAGAAGATAAACTGGAAGGACGGGTTCAAGTCCGTGTACGCGGTGGCGAAGAACCGCTTTTCTTAGACCATCTCAGCACCTGCATCGCCAGGCTGAGCCCGCCCATCGCGTAGCTCAGCAGTTCGCGCAGCGTCCGTACCTGCAGCAGGATGTTGAGCGCCCGGCGCGGATTGAAATAATACTGCCGGTAGGCCTTCGACATCAGGCGCCGTATCTCCTCCGCGGGCAGGCTGGAATCCTTCAGGACGCATTTTTCCCCCACCGCCACGAAATCGGACCAGGTGATTTCCCCGAGAGGGACGCCGGAGAAATACTTATCGAAATCCCTGGTCCCCGGATAGGGAACGAGCATGTTGAAAAAGGCGAGGGTCGAATTTACTTTTTTCGAGAAAGAAATGGTGTTCTCCACGTCCGCGGCGGTCTCGCCGGGTATCCCGAAAACGTAGAAGGCCTGGGTCTTCATACCGGCCTTGTTGGCCTCGTGCACCGAATCCAGGGCCTTGGCCAGGTTCAGAGGCTTGCCGATCTCCCGGAGCGACTTCTGGTTGGCGGATTCTATGCCGAAACCGATATTGTAGCATCCGGCCCGCGCCATCATCCGCAGTATGTCGCGGTTCACGGCGCTGGTCTGCGAGAAACAGAACCATTTAAGCCCCATCCTGCCGTCTATCATCCCCCTGCAGATCTTCTCCAGCCTCTCGTGGTTGACGGTAAAGGTATCGTCGGTAATGAGCAGCTGGCGGGCGTTGTAGTCCTTTTTGAGCATCCGCATCTCCTCCAGCACATATTCGGCCGAATGCATGCGGTACTTTCTTCCCGAGACGATACGGGAGGCGCAGAAACTGCAGTTGAAAGGACAACCCCTGCTGGTGAGGATAGTAAAACAATCCTTATACCTGGCGTTATGAAGGTTGGGGACGAAAAGGGACTGGGGGATCAGGTCCCGCGCCGGGAACGGGATGGAATCGAGGTCTTCGAGGTAAGGCCTGGGAGGGGTCCGCACCGCGCCGGACGGGCCCATATAGGCTATCCCGGGGATCCCGGAGACGTCCCCGCCGGCGGCGTACGCTTTGACGACCTCCAGGAACGTGACCTCGCCCTCGCCGACCACGACGCAGTCTATCAGGCCCGGCCGGCTCTCTAGGATGAACTCGGGCAGCGCCGAGGCGTGCACGCCGCCCAGGACCACCTTCGCCGACGACCTTTCCCTGGCCAGGCGGGCGATATCCAGCGCGCGCTGGAAATTGGGAGTGGAACTGGTGAGGCCTACGATATCGGGACGGCCCTCCTCTATTATGCGCGCCAGGTCGGCGTAACCGAGCCCCTGGGCCTCGGGCTCGTACATGCTGACTTCGTGACCGCCGTAACGTCGAGCGTAGGCCGCTATATAGGCGAGGCCCAGCGGGAAATACCTGCCGGCGGCCCGGTTCAGTTTCCCGTAAAGGTCCACGTACGGCGGAGATATCAGTATTATTCTGGCCATATTCGCGCGGAAGAGGAAGTCACATGACACCCGCTCTCCGCCGCATCGTTATGATACAAAAAAGTTCCTGCCATGTTCGCGCCGGGGTTTGAAGGACCGTTCAAAAGAGGTTATAATAAACCGACCCGGCCGTCGGGGACTTGTACCAGGCGCGCCCCTGAAAACGCCCTTAAAATGAACATCTCCATAAAACTCACGCGCGAAAAAACGTTGCTTCTGCTCATCCTGTTCCTCGCGCTGCTGCTGCGCGCCGCCTGGCTGGACTGGGGCCTGCCGAACCGCTTCCGCACTTCGACCTTGAACTGCGACGAAGCGACCGCTCTGACATGCCTCCAGGCCATGGACCCGGCCAGTCTCGACTTCAACCCGGTGAGCGAAAAGCATCCCAACGCCCTGGTAGAGGGGACCTTCAACCTCTACACCTACGCCGCCGTCCTCAAAGCCGCCTCCTACGCCCGGCTCCTGGTCCTGGTCCCGGACAAGGACTTCTACTACGATAACCCCCGGGAAATGGGAAAACTTTACCTCGCCGGCAAACTTCTTTCCGTCTTTTACGGTCTGCTGACGGTCGCCGCGGTGTTCGTCCTGGCGAAGAAAATGTTCGGCCCCGGAGCGGCCCTTACCGCGGCTTTACTGACCGCTATGCTCCCGGCCCATGTCGTCTACTCGAGATATCTGCTGATGAACGTGCCCGGCCTTTTCTGGATAGTGTTCTCATTCATATTCCTGAAGAACGTGATGGACGGCGGCAGGACCCGCGACTATGCCCTGGCCGGCCTCGGTTTCGGACTCGCGGCAGCTACCCGGTTCTCCGGGGCGCCGCTGGCTATTATGCTGCTGCCGGCGCACTTCATGGGCCCCTCCCGCCGCGGAGGCATAAAGAAGCTGCTGATCGCCGCGTCCGTCGCTTTCCTGGCCTACGCCACCGGAGCTCCCTACACGTTTCTGGACTTCCCTAATTTCATCAACGGCATGCGCCTGCTCAACTATATAGCCAGCACGGGGGTGTCGCTTTCCTTCTCCGCAAAGATCTCATTTCTGGCAGGGTCCATGACCGAAGCGATGGGACTGCCGCTGCTGCTGGCGGGGCTCGCGGGGGTGGTGTTCGCCGCGGCGCGCGGGAAAAAGAATGAGGCGCTGCTGCTCATATGGATAGCGCTGATGACGGTCTTTTTTCTTCGGGCCGGGCAGAACGCCCTGCCGGGGAGGATACTGCCGGCTATCCCCTTCATTATAATCCTGGCGGCGGCGGCCCTCGCGCGGATGCGAGCCGCATGGCCGCGGCTGGCAGCGGCGGCGCTGCTTCTGACAACCCTGCATCTGTCCGTCTTCAACGCCGCTTACCTGAATCTGCTTTCGAGGCGGGATATACGCGATTCCGCCTCGCAGTGGATAGAGGCGAATATCCCCGCCGGTTCTTCCTTCGGCCTGGTCCGCGAACCTTCCTGGTCCACCCCGGGCCTCATCGACCGGAAGTACCGCCACCCGGATCACGCGCGGTTGCCGGATCATTCCTATGTCTCTCTTACCGCGGGGGAATGGGCTTCCTTCGCCGGTTACGACCTACTCGCCCGGATACGGCCCGATTACGTCGTGTTCTCCAGCGTCGAGGAAAGCCAGCTGCCGGACCGCGGCCTCTACCGCGCGCTGGAAGAAGCCGGCTATGAAGAGGCCGCCGTGTTCACCAGCGAATTCTCGCTTTTCGGCCTCGGACTGAGCGAAAAGATCCCGGGGATGTTCTACATCCCGGACCATATAAAGGTTTTCCGAAAAAAGTCCCTGTCCGCGGAATAATTCCCGGCCGCCGGACCCGGGAGGTGTCCGCCGCGGGGATTGGAAAGCCGCCGCCGCAAACATATATAATTAACAGGTAAAGAGCGGACTGAGCCGGAACAGGGGCCGGGACGGCGTTACAATCTTGAAAAAATCCAGCATATTTCTTCGCTTCGCGGTTAAAGAGAACAGGGCCCTGCTCCTGATATTCCTCTTTGCCCTGGCCCTCCGCTCCATTTACGTTATCGGCCTGGGCCCCGGCGACGTATCGCCCGACGCGGACTCCTGGCTCGCCGCCGCGGCGGACATTGCGTCGGGCCGGGGCTACGGGGATAATTGGAGGGAGCCCCTGTATCCCTTCTTCCTGGCGCTGACCGGCGCGGGCGAAGGGGCGCTGATGCTGCCCCGGCTCGCCCAGGCGCTGCTCGGGGCCCTGACCTGCCTTCTGGTCTTCTCGGCCGGCAGCAGCATGTTCGGGCGCAGGGTAGGACTTATAGCCGCCGCCGTCACCTCTTTTTATCCCTACCTGGTCTATTATACCGGGGACATACTCAGGGAGACCCTCTACACCTTTCTGATAACCGCCTGCGTAGCCGCCCTCCTGAAGTCCGATGAGGACGGAAGCCCGCGCTGGGCCGCTGTCTGCGGACTGACCGCCGGGCTTGCCGTACTGTGCAAAGGGAGCTTCCTGCCGGTACTCCTCCTGGCGCCGGGCTGGCTGGTCCTGCGGTGGCGCTTGGACGGCGGGGCCGGCAGACTGCGCGGCGCCGCGCTGCTTCTGGGCGCGGCCCTGCTGACATTGCTGCCCTGGGGCCTGCGCAACCTCTCCGTACACGGCCGCCTCACGCTCGCCACCACCAGTCCCGGTTATATGTTCTGGCTGGCCAACAACCCCCGCTCTGAAACGCTCGAGGACGTCCCTCGCCTGGACGTTCATCGCCTTCCCGACGAGTATGTGCGGGACTTCGACCCGGAGACGCGCGACCGCATACTCAAACTCCCTCCGGCGCAGGCGGAGAAGGCCTTCATAAAAGAAGCCCTGGCCTTTATAACCGGCGACCCGGCGGGATACCTGCGGCTGATGGCCAAGCGCCTGGCGCATTACTGGCGCCTCTACCCGGTGGTGGCGACCAGGACCAACAAGACGGCGGCGCTGCTGACCTCCGGCTGGATAATCCCCCTGGGGCTGATCGGCATGGTCCTCTCGTTCCGCTCTCACTGGCGGCGCACCGGTTTTCCTCTGCTGCTTATCGCTTTCTTCACGCTCACCCACACGGTGCTGTGGGCGATGATACGGTTCAGGGTGCCGATAGACCCCCTGGTGATAATATTCTGCGGCTACACTCTCAGCCTGGCCTGGGACAGGCTGGCCGTCAAAAGGGCTAATGCATGAACAAGTCCGTGGAGAACCAGGAATGGCGGTGGCAGTGGGAATCCTTCTATGAAGACAAGGACTACGCGGCAGATAATTTCAGGCTGCTCCAGGCCTGGATCCACCCCTCCACCCCCGAAGATTTCAGGGGCAAGACGGTCCTCGACTGCGGCTGCGGAAAGGGCCAGCATCTGAAGTTCCTGCTGCCGTATGTCTCCGACGGGACCGGGGTGGACCTGAATACCGCCGCCACCGCGCGGCGGTACATCGGCAGCGAAAAGATAGAGGTGCTGGAAGGCGACATCGCGAAGATGTCCCTGGACAGGAAGTTCGACATCGTCTACTCCATAGGCGTCCTGCACCACACCGACGACCCGACGGCGTCTTTCGAGAACATAAGAAAACACGCGAAACCCGGGGGCAGGGTGATAGTGTGGGTCTACTCATGGGAAGGAAACTTCCTCAACAGGGCGCTGCTCGAGCCCTTCAAGCGCGCCTTCACCGCCCGGATGCCGCGCGCCCTGCTCAAGGCGCTGGCCGCCGCCCTGACCGCCGCGCTTTACGTCCCGGTCTGGACGGTCTATCTGCTTCCCCTCCGCGGGCTGCCGTTCTACGAGTACTTCGCCAACTTCCGCCGGCTGTCGTTCGCCCATAATTTCCTCAACGTCTTCGACAAGCTCAATGCGCCGCAGACACATTTCATCACGCGGGGAACCATGGAGAAATGGTTCGACCCCTCGGTATTCTCCGACGTTCATATCAGCCCCTACCTCGGAGTGAGCTGGCGCGGGAGCGGCACCGTTAAATGAAGACGGTACTCCTGATAAATCCCCCCTACTTCGAGGACATCTTCGGGAATTCCAAGGTGCGCTCGGCTGTGGACCGAGGCATAATCGTCCTCGGGTTGGCCTCACTGGCGGCGCCGCTGCGCGCCGCCGGGCACCGCGTGTCCATACTCGACCTGAACATGGCCGCGGATCCCGACGCGGCGCTCTCGGCCGCGCTGGACAAGAAAAAACCCGATTACGCCGGCATAACTTTCACCACCCCCCTTTCGGCCGTCGCGCAACGGCTGGCGTCGCGCATAAAGGCCGCCGTTCCGTCCGCGTCGGTGGTCTTCGGAG
>JAVVFK010000369.1:0-1705 GCA_032251015.1 Elusimicrobiales bacterium | reverse complement strand
GCGCCGAAGAATTGGCGCTGGCGGCGAAAATGTTAGAATAAAAAGACAGGAAAATCCCCGCTCGCCCTCCCCGGGCGCTTCCGAGGCCCTTTTCCCGCTTGCAACAGGAGAGAGCCATGATCTTGGCTTCCGTCGTAGTTTCGCTTCTCGGCATGGGAGTGGTCTTCGTCTTCCTGGCCGTTATGATCGCGGCCATGGGAGCGCTGCGCGCGCTGCTGCCGTTCCTCGCCAGAATTTCACCCGAAGAGCCGGAGCATCCCGGCAAGCATAAGCATCACGCCGGCGGCGGAGCCGCGGCGGCCGCGGCCATAGCCCTGGCCTGGCACAACAACACCGGGAGGCATTCATGAAGAAGATAGATGTCATGGTCACCGCTTTCAGGGACGGCTTCCAGTCCGTCTACGGCGCGCGCGTGCTCAGCGCCGATTTCCTGCCCGCCGTCGAGGCCGCCAGCCGCGCCGGCATCACCCATTTCGAGGCCGGCGGCGGCGCCATGTTTCAGTCGCTCTATTTCTACTGCAACGAGGACGCCTTCGCCATGATGGACGCCTTCCGCCTGGCCGCGGGCCCCGGGGCCGACCTGCAGACCCTGGCGCGCGGCGTAAACGTCGTCGGTCTGGACTCCCAGCCGGCGGACATCATAAAGCTCCACGCCGAGCTCTTCAAGAAGCACGGCATCACCACCATCCGCAATTTCGACGCGCTCAACGACGTCAATAACCTGATCTATTCCGGCCGCTGCATAAAAGAGGCCGGCCTGCGCCACGAGGCGGTGGTCTCGATGATGTCGCTGCCGCCCGGCTGCCCCGGCGCCGACCGCGTCCACACGCCCGGCTTCTACGCCGGCGTGCTGCGCTCCATCATGGACGCGGGCATAGAGTTCGACTCGGTCTGCTTTAAGGACGCCTCCGGCACGGCCACCCCGACCGTGGTGCGCGAGACCATGCGCGCCGCCCGCGCGCTGCTGGGCAAGGACCGGCCGCTGCGCTTCCACACCCACGACACCGCCGGCACCGGCGTGGCCTGCTACCTGGCCGCGCTCGAGGGCGGCGCCGACGCGCTGGACCTCTCCATGGCGCCCGTCTCCGGCGGCACCGGCCAGCCCGACATACTTTCCATGTGGCACGCCCTGCGCGGCACGGAGTACGACCTGGGCTTCGACATAGAGAAGGTCGTAGAAGCCGAGGAGGTCCTTAAGGACTGCATGAAGGATTACTTCGTCCCGCCGGAGTCCAAGGCCGTCGAGCCGCTCATTCCCTTCTCGCCCATGCCCGGCGGCGCGCTGACCGCCAACACGCAGATGATGCGCGACAACCGCATCATGGACAAGTACCCGGCCGTCATAAAGGAGATGAGCGAAGTCGTGCGCCTGGGCGGTTACGGCACCTCCGTCACACCCGTCTCGCAGTTCTATTTCCAGCAGGCCTACAACAACGTCATGATGGGCCGCTGGAAGAAGATAGCCCCCGGCTACGGCAAGATGGTGCTGGGCTATTTCGGCCATACGCCGCTGCCGGCCGACCCGGAAGTCGTCGCCATCGCCTCCGCGCAACTGGGCCTGCCGCCGACGACCAAAAATCCCATCGACATGGACAATGAGAACCCGGCCAAGGGCGCCGGCGCGGCGCGCGGGAAGCTGGCCGAGGCAGGCCTGCCCGACACGCCCGAGAACGTCTTTATCGCCGCCGCCTGCCTGGAGAAGGGC
>JAVVFK010000368.1:0-1712 GCA_032251015.1 Elusimicrobiales bacterium | reverse complement strand
GGTCCTGGCCAAATGGGGAGGCGGTCCGGCGGACTCCGTCAGTTACCTGCAGTTCGTTCGGCGGCCGCTCAACGCGCTGGAACTGGTCAGGTTTCGCGCCCAGCAGTCGCCTTTGCGGCAGTTTCATCGAGGAACGCTGCGCCTGGCCCGCGTGGGGCTGGCGGGGCGCCTCCTCGATGCGGCCTTCGCTCTGTCTTTCCTCGCCCGAGGGCGGGTCCCGGGGGGCGTGGCCGCCGCGGCAGCGGTGGCCTTCCGCGATAACGTGGGCGATGATCCGCCCGTCTACTACGGCCGCGTCACGCGCACGCCGAGCTACACCGTCCTTCAGTATTACTTCTTCTACGCCTACAACGATTACCGCAGTCACTACCGCGGCGCCAACGATCACGAAGGCGACTGGGAGCTGGTTAGCCTGTACCTGTCCGAGGACCCCGATGAGGGGCCGACCTTAGAGTGGGCCGCCTATGCGGCTCACGACCGCTCGGGACCGGACTTGCGGCGCCGCGGGGACGATCCTGAGTTGGAGCGGGTCGGAGAGCATCCGGTCCTTTACGTGGGCGCGGGCAGCCATGCCGGCTTCTTTTCTCCGGGCGATTACCTGATCCGAATCGAGCTTCGTCCCCTGGCTCGTCTGCGGGAGCGCCTGGAGGAACTGCGCGACGTGTGGCGCCGGGTGCTTCGGCAAGGTGGGAGCGACGGTGAGCCGGAGGATCGAAGATTGGCGCTGGCTTTCGTCGATTACGCCCGGGGGGACGGCCGGTTCCTCGGACCGCTAACCGAGCACCCCTTCGAGACCCGACTGGTCGAGGAGCAACCGGCCCTCCTCGAATACGCAGGCCTTTGGGGCCGCTACTCTCAGGACTTCTTGCGGGGGGAGGACGCGCCGACGGGACCACGGTTCAACCCCGACGGTTCCCTGCGCACCTCCTGGTACGACCCGGTGGGCTGGGCCGGGCTACACGGCGTCCCGCCCGCCACTCGGGAAACCGAGATGATCTCCGAGGAGTTGGAGAGGTTGGACTCGTCACGGCTGACCACGGCCGAGGCGGCGGAGGCTGCTGCGGCGGAGGCCGAAAGGTTGGGAGTTCGACTGGCGGCGCTGGAACAGCTTCCCGCCCCTCCTGCCGAGCTCGAGGCACGGGCCGTCGAACTGGAAGAGGCGACGAGTCGGGCGCAGGCCCTCCTTCGCCAACTCGGTGAGCAGAACAGACTGATAGAGGCCCTGCAGGAGCGGCGGACCCATCTGCTCGCCGGGGAGCGGGAAGACCCGAGGGCCCACCTCAGGCATCCGGCGATTCCGGAAAGAGAGGAAGGCCCACGTCTGCGGCGTCTGGCCGAGACCTGGAGCGCCCTCAGTGCCGGATTGCTCCTGCTGGGCGGCGTGGCGGTGGCCGGTGTCTTTAGAGTCAGTCCCCTGCCCCTCCTGCTTCTTCTGGGAGCCTTTATCTTCGTCGAGTCTCTCTTCTCCCGCAGGCTGGTCGTCTTCGTTCACGCTCTGGTCTTGGGGCTGGCGCTGGTGACTTTCGCGATTCTCGCCTGGGAGTTCTGGTGGCCGATCTTCATCGTCCTCACGGCGGCTCTGGGCGTCTACCTGATCTGGAGCAACCTGGCTGAGCTGCGGGGCCGCTAAATCCGCTGAATCCTTCCACCCTCCCCGAAAACCCGCCAGGAGGCGGGGTGTGGATCGGGAGCCGGCGGCGCACTAGAATGTC
>JAVVFK010000367.1:0-1714 GCA_032251015.1 Elusimicrobiales bacterium | reverse complement strand
AGGAATCCATGGTGGTGACGGTCAGCACGCCCTCGGAATCCTGGCGCTGCACCCGGTTCACGGCCGTGGCCAGGATATCCATGGCCTCGCGCACCTCGGGAAACAGAAGCTGGCCCGCCTCGGTCAGCACCAGGGCGCGGCTCAGGCGGCGGAACAGGGGAAACCCCAGCCAGTCCTCGAGCCCCCGAATCTGGTGACTGACCGCCGCCTGAGTGACGTTCAGCTCCGCCGCCGCCTGGGTGAAGCTCAGGTGACGGGCCGCGGCCTCGAAGGCGCGCAACGCGTTCAGCGGCGGCAGGCGGCGCGACATGATTGTATCATAACATTAAATTTCCTTATCAATTAGAGCCTGTCCATAACTGTTGTAAATTTATCTAATTGATATTACAGAATAATTACATTGTACTGATACATATAACTTATATTTTCTAATTCATACAGGAAAAATTGTCGTTTGTGAACGGGCCTTGCGCCGGCTTATTCAATTCCGGCGCCCGCCTTGGCGCGCCGAGACCGACCAACCGACCGCAACCCCGCCCGGACGGCCATGGGCCGCCCCGGCACCGAAACAAGGACAGGACCCATGGCCTCGTCATCGACGACCACCCAGACAGCGGGCCGGCCCGCCGCCCGCCCGGGCCTGTTTCCTCTTGGACAGGCCCTCGCTTCGCTTTTCGCCGCCGCCGCCCGGGCGGTGTTCAATTTCCCGACCCTGCTGGTGGAATGGCAAAAACGGGACGAAATGCGCCGCCATCTCGCCCGCATGGACGCCCGGCTGCGCGCGGACGTCGGCCTGACCCCGTCCGACATCCGCCGCGAGGTCGAAAAGCCGTTCTGGATTTCCTGACCCGGCGTTCTACACTTGCCCCCGGCACACAATGTACCCCTGGACGGGACCGGCCCCCGCGGCCGGTCCCGCCGCCCTTTTTCACGGCGCCCGCCGCGCCGGCTCGGCCTGGAACAAATCCCGTGATCCCGCTGCTGTACGCCGTCACCGTCTTCGCCTGGGGCCTCAGCTGGTACGGCGTGCAGCTGCAGCTGGGCGTGGTCGCCCCCGAGGTTTCCGTGTTCTATCGCTTCGCCCTCTCGGCGGCGGTGATGTACGCGTTCTGCCGCGCCACCGGCCGCGCCATCGATTTCCGCCCGAAGGACCACCTGTGGGTCGCGGCCCAGGGCCTGTTCCTGTTCGGCAGCAATTTTTATCTGGTCTATCTGGGCGCGCAGTATCTGCCGTCGGGCCTGGTCTCCATCCTGTTCTCGCTGATCATCGTGATGAACGTGGCCGGCGGCGCCCTGGTTCTGCACAACACAGTGGAGCCGCGCATGGTGATCGGCGCGGTGTTCGGCATCGGCGGCATCGCCGTCGTGTTCTGGCCGGAATTGGCCGATTTCGATCTGTCCCGGGACGGCGCGAAGGGGATGGTTCTGGTGCTCTGCGGCACGGCCTCGGCGGCCACGGGCATGCTGATTTCGGCCCTCAACCAGCGCCGGGGCCTGGGCGTGGTGCGCACCAACACCATGGGCATGATCTACGGCGCCCTGTTCATGCTGGTCTACTGCCTGGCACGCGGGGCCGAATTCCGCATGGAATGGACGGCGGCCTACGTGGGCTCGCTGCTGTTCCTGTCACTGATCTCCACCGTCGTCGCCTTCGCGACCTACCTGACGCTGGTCGGCCGCATCGGACCCGAACGCGCCAGTTATTCCTCGGTCC
>JAVVFK010000366.1:0-1714 GCA_032251015.1 Elusimicrobiales bacterium | reverse complement strand
CCGTGACGAACTCTTCGCGGAGATCGAGCACGTACAGCTTCGAGGCACCCGAGGCCTTGGCCTTCTTCTCCAGGCCGCTCAGGTCATCCTCCTGGCCGACATTGGCGCACATGGCGATGACTTCGGCTCCCGGGTAGTGCTCCCGCAGCCAGGGAATGATGATCGAGGTATCCAGGCCGCCCGAATAGGCGAGCACGACTTTTTTCACGTTCTTGGTCATGGGCGGGTTCCCTGATGCGGCGCGGGCCCCGATCTCTAGTCCAATAGGGGGCCGGCGGAAAGACGGCGCAGTATAGGGATTTCGCCTGCCGCCGCAATATGCGCGCCGCGCCAAATCAGGGCCGGATGCCGATGCCGCGCCGGTCGTAGAGGTAATGCTTGAGGAGGAGGGGCACGACGGCGCCGATGTAGCTGCCCATGACCACGTCGGATACGAAATGCACGCTGGCCAGGAACCGGCTGGCCGCCACGGCGGCGGCGAAAGTGAACAGCAGCGGCCACAGGCGGGGAAAGATCAGGAACAGCGCCACGGCCAGCGACCACACCATCTGGGAATGGCCCGAGGGAAAGGAGTTCATGCCGAAATCCGTGTTGAAGGGGATGAAGCCGGTGACGCCGTGGTCGAGAAACTCGCGCGGCCGGATGCGCCCGATCATGAACTTCAGCAGGTTGACCAGGATGCCCGCCGAGGCGACGGAGAAGATCACGAACAGGGCCCCGTGCATGGCGCGGCCGAGGCGTTCCCCGCCCGTGGTCAGGCGGCGGCGCAGGCCCCAGCAGGCGAGCGCCGCCACGGCGGCGGCGGCGAAATAGACCTCGGGCTTGCCCAGCGCCCCCATCCAATGGCCGAAGAAGTGGCGCTGGCCGGCGTCGAGATTGTCGCGGAGGAAGCGCGCCGCCGGCAGGTCGAGAAACGCCATGGCCAGCCCGGACAGCACGGCGGCGCCAACGAACCCGCCGACGATCAGGCGCCAGTTGAGGGGTTTGACCGGTATCGCCATCATTTGGCCCCGCCTTTCCGCACGAAGACATGCAGCGTGACCTGCCTGCCCTTGGAATAGTTGATGCCGGAAACGGTCGCGGCCTCCCGCACGTCGCCTGCCCGGCCGCCGAGGGCGGCCTTGAACCCGGCCAACTCCCGGCTCTCGACGATGGCGGCGGCTCGGGGGGCCGTCAACAGGTGCCGCGCGGCGCCGCCGCCCGAGGTCAATATTGTTCCGGTTCCGGAAATAAACACCAGGGACGGCTCGGAGAACCCGGCGGCGGCGGTCACGGGCGCGGCACCGTCCTTGAATTCCGCGGCCACGGCCTTTGCGGCGCGCTCGGCGATCCACATGGGGCTGAAATTCGAGACCATCAGCCAGATCACCATGGTCACCAGGATGCCGCCGGAAATCAGGGAATTTTCAAGCGCCTCGGTGATGACATGGTGTTTCATGGCCGCCGCCGTGGTGGCCAGAAGGTACAACGCGAACAGGGTGAAGAACCAGGTGTGCCAGGTTGACCCGAACCCGAAATGAAGCGGCAGATAGGCCGCCGCGCCCCCCAGGGTCAGGCCGGCCAGGGCCCACAGCCCGCCGGTCAGCCACAGCGCGCGCTTGTCGTACCAGGGGGCCGTGCCGTCCAAGACGGCGATGGCCGAGCGGGCGCAGACCAGGGCCAGGGCCGGATAGAGCGGCAGCACGTAATGGGGCAGCTTGGTCGGGATGACCTC
>JAVVFK010000365.1:0-1718 GCA_032251015.1 Elusimicrobiales bacterium | reverse complement strand
GCGGCGGCACCCACGTCCGCCACACCGGCGAGATCGGGCTTTTCAAAATCAAATCCGAAGGTGCCATCGCCGCCGGCGTCCGCCGCATCGAGGCCGTCTGCGGTGATGCCGCATGGGCCCATCTCAACGAGATCGTCGAAAAGTGGGATCACGACCTCAAGGCCGCCCGCGCCAAGCTCCATGAGGCCAACGAGAAGCTCACCGAACTGGGCGAGCCGCCGGTGCCTTTCGCTTTCATGGCGCTGGGCAGCCAGGCGCGCGGCGAACAGACGCTGGTCACCGACCAGGACAACGCTATAGTTTACGCCGACCCGGCCGGGGGCACCATGCCGCATGGTGTCCCCTCTGAAAAGGCCTGCGCCGATTACTTCCAGGCCCTCGGCGGCAAGGTGTGCGGCTGGCTGGCCGAGGCCGGCTACCCGCTCTGCAAAGGCGGGGCCATGGCCTCCAACCCCAAATGGTGCCGCCCGCTCAGGGACTGGAAAGCGTATTTCACCGGCTGGGCCGCGCTGACCGATCCCCAGGACCTGCTGGACGTCAACGTCTTCTTCGACTTCAGGTGCGTATGGGGCGAGCGGGCCCTGGAGAGCGGACTGCGCTCCCACGTGCGCTCCGCCGTAAAGGACCGCACCATATTGTTCCTTAACCTCGCCAACAACGCGCTGCTCTTCAAGGTCCCGCTCGGCTTCCGCAACGCGCTGGAACTGGAAAGCGAGGGGGAACTCAAAGGGACTTTCGACGCCAAGAAACTGCTGCGCGTCTTCACCGACTTCGCCCGCGTCTACGCCCTGCGCGCGGACATTACCGCGCTGCCGACCCCCGGCCGCCTGGCCGCGCTGGCGCGGGCCAACGTCCTCGACGGCGCGGAGAAGGAATCCCTGGCCCAGGGTTTCGACACCCTGATGCGGCTGCGCCTCCGGCGCCAGGCCTCCCGGGCGGGCGCCGGCGCGCCCCCGGACAACCGCATAAAGCCCTCCGAACTCTCCCAGGCCGACCAGCAGGCCCTCCGGGAAACCGCCGCGGCGGCCGCCGCGGCTATCAATAAACTGAAAGATTTGATAAAATTCCACATCGTTTAAAAAGTTACGGACGTCCGCGGTTCGAGGGGCGCCCGTTTTTTAATAGGAGAACAAAGAATGCTTCATGAACCCGCGGCCGAATGCGGTCCCGACGCTTCCGCCGGTTACAAACAGCGCATAGGGGTATGGATGTTCCTGCTCTACGCGGCCATCTACGCCGCCTTCGTCGCCATCAACCTTCTCCGCCCTCTCTGGATGGAGAAAGAGATAGTGTTCGGCCTGAACCTGGCCGTGGTCTACGGCTTCGGCCTGATAGGCTTCGCCCTGGTGCTGGCCCTCATCTACAATACGATGTGCGGCACCCACGAAGCCGACAACAAGGCTCCGCAAGGCGGGGACAAGCCGGCCGGGGAGGCGAAATAACATGGCAATAGCTATTTTCCTCGCTTTCGTCGGTCTCGTCCTCGGCCTCTCCTTTTTCCTGGGAGCCAAAACTAAGTCCGCCAGCGGCTACTTCGCGGCCGGCGGCCAGATACATTGGGCCGTCAACGGCATCGCCTTCGCCGGCGACTACCTGTCGGCCGCTTCCTTCCTGGGCATCGCCGGCATGATTGCCATGTACGGTTATGACGGGTTCCTGTATTCCATCGGCTTCCTGGCCGGCTGGATGGTGGCGCTGTTCGTGGTGGCCGAGCCGCT
>JAVVFK010000364.1:0-1728 GCA_032251015.1 Elusimicrobiales bacterium | reverse complement strand
AGGCACCCAGGCGAAATCGAAAGCCAGGCCGGGCAGGGCTAGCCCGGCGCCCAGAGTGATCTTGGCGTTGCCGTCTATGTCGCGGCGGTGATTGCTGTAGCCCGCGCGCAGTACGCCGTTCATGCTTCCGGTTATGGGCCGGGTATATTCGCCGCCGGCGGCGACTATCACGCCGGCGTCGCGGTAACGCAACAGGTCCAGCGTCAGGGCCAGGTCCGGGCGCGGCCGGGCCATGCCGCCCAGTACGATCGCCGAGGGCAGCGGGTCCCTGCCCTGTCCCATTTTCATCCTGGTTCCGAAATTGCGCACCGCCAGGGACCAGTACACGGGGAAGTCCAGAATGAGGGCCGGCTCATGGCGCAGGCCGGCGTCCAGGGCCGTGGCGCTGCCGGAAACCTCGTCTATGGTGACGCTGACCTGCTTGAGGCTGGCGCCGGCGGCCAGCCGGTCGGTCAGCTGGCGGCCGTAGGAGAGCGTATAGGCGAAATTGGACGAATCGAAATATCCTACCGGGAGGTCGGTGTCCTGCGTGCGGCGTTCCAGGTCCTCCACGCCCAGGTTGGCGACCGAGAAGGCCAGCACGCCGCCGCTTTCCAGCGGCAGCGCCGCGGAACCGAACTGGTAGCCGGCACCCTGCACGTACTGCGTGTGAGAGGCCGCCATGGTCGGCTTCCCGACCAGCGCCAGGCCGGCCGGGTTGTAGTATGCGGCGTAGATGTCGTCGGTCAGCGCGGAGCCGGAATCGGCCAGGGCGGCCATGCGCGCGCTGGGCCCTATCTTCAGGAACTGCGCCGCGCTGGTGCCGGTATTGTCGGCCGCGGACGCGAAAGGGCCCGGGCCGGCCAGCAGGGCCGCCGCGAGGCAGGCGGGAGCGATCATCTTTTTAGTTTTCATCTGTATCTCGCGTCCTTGACCACGGCCATCTTCCAGAACTTGCTGCTGCCGCCTATCTTTATCTCGCCGAAATAGACGTCGCTGGCCGCGTCGCGGCCGGAGGAATTGCGGCCGTCCCATTCGAAGTAATAGTAAGTGCCCGAGCCGGAGACGCCGGCGGAGCCGTCGAGCCAGCCGCAGTCGTACTGCCTGACCAGTTCGCCGGCCAGCGTGTAGATCCTTATCCTGCCGTTGCCGGCCAGCGCGCGGGGCACGCCGACGCGGATGATCGTGCCGCGGGTGGTGACCTGAACGGCGCCGGTGGTGAAACTGCCGCCGCCGGCGTTGAGGTTAAGCGACCGGGTCTTGGTTTCCAGGTTGAACGGGTTCGGGAAATTGAAGACCTCTATATCCGCGCCCGAGAACGGCGTGGTCGAGGTATATACCGGTGTGGAGGCCAGCACTACGAAGGTGGAGAAATGATCGACCAGCGCCGAGACGGTATGATTGACCGTGTCTATCTCGCGCGAGTCGTCCTCCAGTTCGAAGCGGCCGGTGGAGGAATTGTAATACCAGATATTAAGCCCGGTGGCCTGCGTAGAACTCGAGAGCGAAGCGTCGTAGGAGAGCGTCAGGCGCGCCTTTTCGCGCAATTCGCGCTTTATGCCCAGCGGCAGGAAGATGTCGTAGAAAGCGCTGAACGGGCTGACCTGCGCTTCCCCGGTGGCGGACGGGGCGTAGCCCCGCACGCTCCCCGCGCGCAGGGCGGCTATGGCCTCGGCCATCTCCGCGGGATAGGCGGCCAGGCTGCGCAGGCGGGCGGCGTCCTGCGGCGTGACGGCCCCCGGCGTGAAG
>JAVVFK010000363.1:0-1740 GCA_032251015.1 Elusimicrobiales bacterium | reverse complement strand
GCCCAGCAGCGCTCTCACGGGCCGGCGCGGTATGTCGAGGAAAAGGACGGCGCCCGGGACTTCGCCCCGTGAGGCGAATACGTCGCGGGTATGGCAGGCCCATCCCCTGGAAGCTAGTTCCTCGCGCAGTGCCCGGAAGGGAGCGAGGCAGTCGTCGCGGTTAAGCGGGCTGTCGGCGTCGAATATGGCGTCCCCGGCGTATACCGGGTCCGTCCAGAGAGCGAGCGACTTCAGCCCCATATGGTTTCCAGCACCTTCGCCAGGCGGGCGAGGTAGGTGTGCTCGCGGGCGGCGCGGGCGGCGCCGGCGGCGGCTATGGCGGCGCGGGCGGGCTCGTCGGCCAGGTAGCGGCGCGCCTTGGCGGCGCAGTCCTCGGCCCCGTCATAGACCTCGATCTCTTTGCCGATATCGAAATAGAGTTCCAGGCCGGGAACGGAATTGGAAAGCTGAAAGCCGCCGGCCAGGGGGATCTCGAAGTTGCGCGCCTTTATCTGCTCCGCCGTCTTTCGGGAGCGCAGGAATTTCATGAGGTTCCGCGGACCGCCCAGGACGAAGCCGAGGTCGCGCGGCACACTGTTGGAAAGATTAAGGTTGATACGGCTGAGCCGGAATATCCGATCCATCTTCTCGAAGGACACACGCCCGTTTGGCCAGCCGGCGCCGAAGCATTCAGCCTTCACGCCCAACGCCGCCAGACGCTCCACGAACCAGACGCGCGCCGGATCCTTCCCCCCGACGAAGGAAACCTCGTATTCGTATTTCTCGGGCGGGGAGGGGTCCAGGCCGGGACGCGGGTCCGCCGCCCACTGGGTCACTATCGGCTTCACTCCTATCGCGGCGTAACGGTCCAGGCTGAAAGGGTCGGTGGTCAGCACATGGGTGAAATGCGGCGCCAGTTTGGACGAGAACGAGTCGAAGCGCCAGGTATCGTCCCCGAACCAGGCGCAGGTCGGCCACTTGGCCTTCAGTGCGTCCAGGAAAGGCGGATCGAACTGGTCGGTATACGGGACGAAGAACACCAGGTCCGGGCCGAAGGACTCAGCCTTCTCCGTCAGTTTCCGCCTGAGCAGCTGCGGGTCATTCACGAAGGCGTCGTAATAGAAGACGTCGGAAGCCGGGGCCAGTTTCCTGAGGTTGTCGTAGAACCAGGACTTTTCGGGCGAGGGCCCGCGCGAGGGATCGCAATAATCCCACTGCATGTGCACCGCGAGGATCTTCCTGTCCCAGGTCTTCGGCATCCTCTGGCTCAGTACTTGCGCAGGCAGCTCTTGAGCATGTCCAGGTCAGTGCCCGTCAGCTCGGGGTAATTGCCGAAGTAGAAGCCGCACTCGTGCAGGAACTCCGCGCCCTTTAGGTCGTACTTCTCGCCCACGTACTTGGCGTAGAAAGGCTGGCGCTGCATGTTGCCGGCGATTATGGGGCGTATCTCCACGCCGTCGCCCGAGAACTGCTCTATGTATTTACCCCGCAGCTCCTTGGTCTTGCAGAGCACGGGGAAGGCGAAGTTGGAGACGAAGGAGAGGTGGTCGCGCCTGAGTGGCAGCAGGTCGGGGTTGTTGCGAACCTCTTCCTCCAGCACCAGGTAGTTCAGCGGCACCAGCAGAAGGGTTATGAAGGTTGCGAACAGGATGCCGAAACCCAGCGAGACGGCCATCGGGATCAGGAAGCGGGCCTGCATGTCGGTTTCCAGCACCATCGGCATGATGCCCACGAAGGTGGTGAGCGAGGTGAGCAGGATGG
>JAVVFK010000362.1:0-1740 GCA_032251015.1 Elusimicrobiales bacterium | reverse complement strand
TGTCACCGCTTCTTTTCTCACTCCGTTCCCGTTCGGTCTCCCCGGGAATTACTCCCTCCGTCTTGTTCCGCCCGAAGCTGTTTCGAATTGACAAGCCTGCGGCGTATTGTCTATGAAAGAGGCTCCGGGCGGATGAAAGAGGCGTCGGGCCTCGGGTCTATTTTCCGTTCCCGGGGAAATGTACGTTCGCAAGAGGAATCTCGATGGCGTGGCACGAAAGGGACGTCGGGCAGGTGATGGAAGCCGTGGGGACCTCCTCCCGGGGCCTTTCCGCTGAAGAGGTGTCCCGGCGCCTCGGTGTCCACGGTCCCAACGCCCTCGTCGAGAAGAAGCGAAAAACGCCCCTCCTGATGCTGGCGGACCAGTTCAAGGATTTCATGATCCTGGTCCTCATCGCCGCCGCTCTCATATCGGGTTTCATCGGCGAGGTGTCCGACACCGTCGCCATCGTCGTCATCGTCGTCCTCAACGCGGTCATCGGGTTCGTCCAGGAATACCGGGCCGACCGGGCCATGGAGGCCCTGAAAAAAATGGCGGCCCACGAGGCGACCGTCTTGAGGGACGGGCGGGCCGTCCAGGTTCCCGCGGAAGACCTCGTCCCCGGCGACTGGGTGATCTTTGAAGCGGGGAACGTGGTGCCCGCCGACATGAGACTGGCCGAGGCGGTTCAGCTTTCGTTGGAGGAAGCGGCCCTGACAGGCGAATCCTTGCCCGTGGAGAAACGGGCCGAGGCCCTGGACGCGACGGACCTTCCCCTGGGGGACCGGCGGAACATGGCCTACAAGGGGACTTTCGTCACCGCCGGACGGGGCCAGGGGATCGTGGTCGCCACGGGGATGGACACGGAGTTCGGCAGGATCGCCGCCATGCTCCAGGAGGCGGGAGAGGGCGAAACGCCCCTTCAGAAAAAGCTTGCCGTCTTCGGCCGGAAACTCGCCCTGGCCGTCCTCGCCGTTTGCGCCGTCATCCTGGGCATCGGCCTCCTTCGGGGAGAGCCTTTCATGCTCATGCTGCTCACCGCGATTTCCCTCGCCGTGGCGGCCATTCCCGAGGCGCTTCCCGCCGTCGTTACCATCGCTTTGGCCCTGGGAGCCAGAAAACTCGTCCGCCAAAACGCCCTCATACGCAGGCTTCCCGCCGTGGAAACCCTTGGTTCGGTGACCTACATCTGCTCCGACAAGACGGGAACCCTCACCATGAACCGGATGACGGTGGAGGAAATCTACGTGGACGGCCGACGGGTCGAGGCGGACGGCATTCCCGCCCCCGATTCGGAGGACACTCCCACCGCTGTTCTAATGGCAGCCCTGGCGCTGAGCAACGACGCCCGGGATGTCGCCGGCGGCAATATTACCGGGGATCCGACGGAAACAGCCCTTTACGACATCGCCCGGCGCCATGGGTACCGGAAAGAGGACCTCCAGGCCCGGCACCGGCGGATCGCGGAAATCCCCTTCGATTCGGAACGGAAATGCATGACCACCTTTCACGAGTGGCCGGGAGGCTGTGTGTCCTTCACGAAGGGGGCGACGGACGTCCTCGTGGAAAAGGCCCGGCGTATCTGGACATCCCGGGGGTTTGAGGACCTGGATGCCGCCGGGGTCCGGAGAATCAACGACCGCATGGCCGCCGAGGGCCTGCGGGTCCTTTCCGTGGCCATGAGGAGATGGCCGGCCGTTCCCGATGACCTGTCGCCGGCGAACGTGGAGGACGACTTGGTCTTTCTCGGCCTGGTGGGAA
>JAVVFK010000361.1:0-1769 GCA_032251015.1 Elusimicrobiales bacterium | reverse complement strand
GCACCACGGTGGTCCTGGACAGGTGGTCGAACGCGCTCTATTTCTCGAAGGCCGTCATCCCGTTCCGCCGCACGCCGTGCGCCCCCGTCTTCCGCCATATAGGAATCTACGGCTACCGGCGGGAGACCCTGGCCGGATTGGTCGGGTTGCCGGAGGGCCTGTTGGAACAGACGGAGGGCCTGGAACAGCTCCGCGCCCTGGAGAACGGCATCCCCATCCGCGTCGTTCCCGTCGATTATCGAGGCCGCACCCACTGGTCCGTGGACAGCCTCGCCGACCTGGCCGCCGCCGAGGACCTGATCGCGCGCGAGGGCGAATTGCTGACCGCCTATGACGGCACGGGCGCCGCCCGTCCATGAAGCTGCTGCTGGTCCGCCACGGCAACACCTTCGCCGCCGGCGAGACACCGGTGCGCGTCGGCGCCAACGAGGATTTGCCCCTGACGGCCGAAGGCGAAGCCCAGGCCCGGGCCTTCGCCGCCGCCCTGAGGGAATCGGGACTCCGCCCCGACGTTTTTGTCACGGGGCCGTTGAAGCGGACACGCCGCCACACGGAGATCATCATGGCGGAGTTGGGAACATCGGGCGCGGCGGAGATCGACCCGCGCCTGACCGAGATCGACTACGGCCCCTGGGGGGGGCTGAGCGACGCCGAGATCGTCGCCCGCTTCGGCCCGGTGGCGGCGCGTGAACTGGAGGCCTGGGAGAAGGAAAGCCGCTGGCCCGCGGAGACGGCCCGCTGGGCACCCGGCGCCGAGACGGTGACGCGAAACATCGCCGCCCTCAAGGCGGAGTTGGCGGCGCGCCTGGGCGCCGACGGAACGGCGCTCATCTGCTCGTCCAACGGCATCCTGCGCTATTTCCTGGAACTGGCGCCGGGGGGCCTCGCCGCCGCCCAGGCCCGGGGACAGGCCAAGATGGCGACGGGGGCGGCGTCGCTGCTCCGCGTCGCGGATGACACTGTCCGCGTCCTGTTCTGGAACGCCAGGGCGGGGACGCGCCTGCCCATCATATAAGAATCGAAAAGAGAGGATGCGGAGATGAGCCTGCAAGAAGACCTGAAACTCGTCATGGGGAACCTGCTGGCGGTCGCCCAGATGACGCTCAAACAGGAAGGAGCGGTGACGCCGTTCGCCGTGGCCCTGACGGCAGAGGGCGGGATCCTGCACCTTGCGGACGAAGGCACGCGCGAGCCGGCGGACGCCATCGAGCGCCTGACCGCGCGCTGCGCGCAGGAAGCCGCGGCCGGCGCCTATCGGGCCGCCGCCGTTGCCTATGACGTGCGTGTGGAGCACCCGGACACCGGTGACATGCGAGACGCCATCGCAGTCAACTTCGACCACCGCGAAAACGCGTCCGTCACCTACTGCCTGCCCTATCGGATTAAGGGTGGCGATGTGGAACTGGAGCAGCCCCTGACGCAACAGGGAGAAGGGCGCATCTTCCCAAAAACGCGCGAGTAGGACGCCCGCAACTGACGGGTCGGCGCCCGGCCCGGGTGGGCCGGACGCGCCCAATCGATCTACTTCTTGGCGCTTTTTGCCGGTGCCTTCTTGGCGGCGGGCTTGGCCGTCGCCTTTTTCATCGCCGGCTTCTTGGCCGCCGCCTTCTTCACCGCCGGCTTTTTCGCGACTGCCTTCTTGGCGGCAGGCTTCTTGGCGGCAGGCTTCTTCGCCGCAGCCTTCTTCTTGGCGGCGGGCTTCTTCTTGGCGGCAGGCTTCTTCGCCGCGGCCTTCTTGGCGGCAGGTTTCTTCACTGCGGCCTTCTTCT
>JAVVFK010000360.1:0-1778 GCA_032251015.1 Elusimicrobiales bacterium | reverse complement strand
GAGGTTTACGCCGTCGGCGACGTCAACGGCCTCTCGCTGCTGGCCCATTCGGCCAGCCGGCAGGGTGAGATAGCCGCGGAGAATATCATGGGCGGCTCGCACAAATTCGACGATTCAATCGTTCCCAAGTGCGTCTACGCCTGGCCCGAGGTCGGCTCGGTCGGTCTCAACAAGGCGCAGGCCGAGGCCAAAGGCTTGACGGTGAAAACCGCCCGCGCCTTTCACCTGGGCATAGGCCGCGCGGTGGCCTCCGACGAGACCGAGGGCTTCGTCCAGCTGGTATTCGACGCCGCCAACGATAAGGTGCTGGGCGCGCAGATAGTGGGCGGGCCGGCCACCGAGCTCATCCATGTGCTCGCCCTGGCCGTGAAACTCAAGCTCAAGCGCAAGGACCTCAAAGAGATCATCTACGCGCACCCCACGATGGCCGAGGCCATACACGAGGCGCTGCATAAATGAAGATCATCTCCTGGAACGTAAACGGCTACCGCGCCGTGCTGAAAAAGGGCTTCGCGGATTTCCTGAAGGTGGAGAAGCCCGACATACTCTGCCTCCAGGAGACCAAGGTCTGCGAGGACCAGCTGGCGCCCGCCGACACTTTCTTCCCGGGCTATACGCCGGTCTGGCGCTGCGCCGAGCGCAAGGGCTACAGCGGCGTGGGAGTATTCTTCCGCCAGGCGCCTCTCTCGATAAAGAAAGGTTTCGGCGAGGACCGCTTCGACAATGAGGGCCGCACCCTCTGGCTGGAGTACCCGGACTTCCACCTGCTCAACGTCTATTTCCCCAACGGCGGCCAGGGCCCCGAGCGGATAAAGTACAAGCTCGAGTTCTACGAGGCCTTCCTGAAGCACATAGAGAAGCTGCGCAAGACCGGCAAGGCCGTAGTCTTCTGCGGCGACGTGAACACCGCCCACAGGGAGATAGACCTGGCCCGGCCGAAGGAGAACGAGAAGAACACCGGCTTCCTGCCCGTCGAGCGGGCCTGGCTGGACAAGATAACGGAGAAGGGCTGGGTGGACGCTTTCCGCGAGTTCAACAAGGAACCCGGCCAGTACACCTGGTGGGACTACAAGACACGCGCCCGCGAACGCAACGTCGGCTGGCGCATAGATTATTTCTTCGTCAATAAAGAAAAAGCGCCCCTGGTAAAGGACGCTTTCATCCTGCCTTCCGTGCAGGGCTCCGACCACTGCCCGCTGGGAATAGAACTCAGCGCTTAGCCCCGGCGGCGCGGCGGGCTTCCGAGACGCGCACGTAGGAGACCGGTTTGTTCTGCGCCTCGTAGAGGGACGCCAGGACGTAGTCGGGGCCGGGGTCCGTGGCGGGCGTGGCCTTCCCGTCTGAATACGCTATCTCCTGCATGACCACTATCCTGTCATAGAGGTTCCGGTCCAGCTCCGTCAGAAGTTCGTCCGCGTTGGCCCTGGCGTAGGCGAAATTCACGGCGCCGTACCCGCGCGAGACGAAAAGTCCGGGGCGGTCCGAGACCACCAGCACCCTCCCGTCGTCCAGCCTCCCGAGAAAACCCGCCTCCAGCCTGTGCCGGCGAGACAGCACCAGCTGGTTCATGAACCGGTTCTCCCCCGCCGAAGGCAGATAGACCGGCAGAAGGGCGGCCGCGAGCCCGATCAGCGCCGGTGAGAAAGCCGGGCGGCGGGAGGACAACTCCCCTCCCAGAAAGGACGCGAGAAGAGAAAGAGCGAGCGCTGACGCGGCGAAATAGCGCGCGACGGAGGGTTCGGACGGGTCCCCCAGATGATAGGATACGGTGACTATCC
>JAVVFK010000035.1:0-15138 GCA_032251015.1 Elusimicrobiales bacterium | reverse complement strand
GAAGATATCCAGCAGTTCGTTCATCTCCAGCATCAGCAGGGGCGGAGAGGCCAGGTCCCGGAAAAGGGTCACCGCCAGTTCCAGGGTCGAGAAAAGTATGGTCGCGGCCAGCAGAGCCGCCAGCGTCATGACCACGGCCTTTTCGAATTTTTTGAAAATTTCCAGCATGGTTCTTCTCCTTATCAGACGCTGCCGGGCCGGCCCGCCGCGCGGCGGGGGGCCAGTATCCAGGCCGGCTTATAGAAAAACTTTATCGAAGATGTGCGGCCGGTCCAGCCGTGTCGGGTCAGTATCCTGGCCGATATCCCGTTCAAACCCGGGCTTAGCCTGACGGCCAGCTTCTCCGGCGAAGGTTCCCAGCCGGACCCCTCCGTCTTCACCAGGAAAGTCGCGAAACCGGGCGAGTTCTCCGCTTTCAGGAGCAGTTTCATCGTCCCGGGGGACTTGCGGCTCTCCGCCCAGACCGCGATGGTCGAATTCATGTCGCGCCTGAAATCGTCGTCGTCGGCCGTGAAAGGCCTGCCCGGCATCGCTTCCTTTCCGCCGCGGCCGTAGGAGATGAACATGTCCGCTATTCCCAGCTTGTCCCTGCCCACCACGGGATAATTCTTCTCCCCGGCCGCGACCCGTATCGTCCGTTCCTTCCCGTTGACGTAGGCCTTCACCGGCACGGAGAGATGGTTGTTGCGCAGCAGTATGGAATAGGCGCTCCAGAGGGAAAGCTCCTCCGTCTTCAGCGGACGCCGCGCGCCGGACGAGGAGACGGCCTCTATGCCGCCGGGTCGGCCGCGCAGCGAGGCGAGGTGCATTTCCATCCCGGAGAGCGGCTCTCCGCCGCGCTCGTAATGCAGATCGTTGTAGGGGTCCATCGCGACCCACTTGTAATGCTCGTCGGACCAGACCGCGGTCAGGAAATGCCCCGGCAGGTCTATGTAGCGGGCGTGCAGGCCCATCGAGAGCGCCGCCTGCAGGAAGACCACGGCGTACTGCGCGCAGAAGCCGCGGTTGCCGCGGCGCGCGAGCCGGAGTATCTCCCCGGCGTCCCACGGAGGATAAACGAAACTCGAACCGGAGGGCTCCCACTGCCGCCTGGCCCAGCCGCGCAGCAGGACCGTCTTCTCCAGCTGCGACTTGCCGGCGGCGGCGACCGCGTCCAGTTTCTCCGCCGCGCGCAGCGCGCGCAGCTTCGGGTGCGAAGGGTCCTCCTCGCGGACCCCGTAGTTGGAGACGAAGAATTCCGGGACGTCGGAGCCCAGCGGCATGACGAAGGAGGCCTGGGCGAACCAGAACAGGACGGCCGCGGCAAGGACGCCGAGCAGGACCTTGAGCCTCATATCGGCTGGAGCGGCGCGTACTTGAGCATGAAGGTCTGGCGTACACCGCTGTCGAATACCACCGTGACCTTGGCGAACTCGCCGGCGCCGATCTGGTCCACAACGCGGCCGGGGCCGTAGACCGGGTGCGCCACCCTGCGGCCCTTTCCGACGCGCGGAATGGGCGGCGGGTGGGAGGCGATGACCTGCACGTCCTCCTCGCCCCCGCGGGGCGCGGTCTCTTTGACCACCTTGCTTTCGAATATGAAGCGCGAGGCCAGGTTGGGATAGGTGGTGCCGAAGATGCGGCGCGTGCCCGCCCAGGTCAGGTGCAGTTTCTGCTCGGCCCGGGTCATGCCCACGTAAGCCAGCCGGCGTTCCTCTTCCATCTGGTCCTCGTTGGAACTGGCGGAGTTTATCGGGAACAGTCCCTCTTCCAGGCCGGTCAGGAATACGGCCGGGAATTCCAGGCCCTTGGCCAGGTGCACGGTCATCAGCGTGACGGCCTGGCCGTTATCGCTCATGTTATCCACGGCGGAGGCCAGCATGACCTCCTCCAGGTAGCCGGCCATCGTGGCCTGCTTGCCGTCGCGCTCGCAGCGCTCCTCGAAATCCTTGACGGCGTTGACCAGCTCCTGCAGGTTCCCCAGCCGCGCCAGCGATTCCTGCGGGTCCTTCTCCGACTCGTCCTCCACCATCTTCCAGTAGCCGGAGCGGGCCAGCATCTTCTCCAGCATCAGCCGCGGCGTGCCGGAGAAGAGATCGCCGCGTATGTCGTCGAGCAGGGTTATGAATTCCTTTATGCCGCGCCGCGCGGCCGGGGTGAGGTCCGGCACCTGGTCGGAGGTCGCCAGCGCGTCGTAAAGCGGTATCCCCTTGGAGCGGGAATAGGCCGTCACTCGCTCCATCGCGGTCTTGCCTATGCCGCGCGTCGGCGTGTTTATGACGCGCAGCAGGCTTATGGTGTCGTAAGGATTGGTCAGGAGCTTAAGGTAGCAGAGCGAGTCCTTGATCTCTTTGCGGTCGTAGAACCGCACCGAACCTATCAGCCGGTACGGCACGCGCCCGGCGCGGAAAGTCTCCTCGAAGGAGCGGCTCTGCGCGTTGGTGCGGTAGAAGACGGCTATGCCGTTGTATTCGAAGGGCCCCCGCGCGGTGAGGGCCTTGATACACAACAATACGCCCTTCGCCTCGTCCATCTCGTTGAGGTACTCCATCACCTCCACCGCCTCGCCGTGCGGCTTCTCGGTCCAGAGGTTCTTGGGCTTGCGGTTGCGGTTGTGCTTGATGACCTCGTTGGCCGCGTGCAGGATCTTGGCCGTGGAGCGGTAGTTCTGTTCCAGCGCTATCGTGGTGGCGTCCGGGAAGTCCTTCTCGAACTCCATGATGTTGCGGATGTCGGCGCCGCGCCAGCCGTATACGCTCTGGTCCGGGTCGCCTACGACGCAGAGGTTGCGGTGCTTGGCGGAAAGGGTCTTGACCAGCACGTACTGCGCGCGGTTGGTGTCCTGGTACTCGTCCACCAGCACGTACTGGAAGAATTCCTGGAAATATTCGCGTATCTCCTCGTTCCCGCGCAGCAGCTCCGAGGTCTTCACTATCAGGTCGCCGAAGTCCAGCGCGCCGGCCTCGTTGAGCTTGTGCTGGTACTTGGCGTAGATGAGGGCGGCTTTCAGGCGGTTGGGGTCGTCGCCGGCCTGCGCGTTTATCATGTAGGACTGCGCGTCGAGCAGGTCGTCCTTGGCGCGCGAGATGATGCTGACGTACATGCCGGCCTTGTTCTTCTCGGCCTCCAGTCCCATCTCCTCCATCGCCAGCTGCACCAGCTTCTTCTGGTCGCTGTCGTCGTAGATGACGAAGTCCTGCTTCACGCCGATGAGCTTGCCGTGCTGGCGCAGCACGCGCGCGCCGAAAGCGTGGAAGGTGTGTATCCACATCCCTCCGGAGTAGGGGACTATCTTCGCTACCCGCGTCTGCATCTCCTGCGCGGCCTTGTTGGTGAAGGTGATGGCCAGTATGCGCGTCGGCGGCACGCCCGAGGCGATGAGCAGCGCTATCTTGGCGGTCAGCGTCTTGGTCTTGCCGGTGCCCGCGCCCGCCACTATCAGCAGGGGCCCGGCGAAATACTGCACGGCTTCCAGCTGCTTCGGGTTAAGGCCGAGCTTGGGGAGTATGGCGGGGTTAATCTGTATGTCCAGCGCGCTCATATAAGGGGGACGTTGTTTAGTTCTTTAGTTTTTCGGTAAAGGGTATAGTGGTGCTGTTGGCGGATAGAGGGAAAAACTAAAGAACTAAACAACGTCCCCATTCTATTAAATAAGGGACCCCGGCCGATACCGGAAAAAATCCCGCGGTATTATCGGCCGGCGGCCCCTGCCGGGGCGGAGAGGACGCCGGCGAGGGCTTCCCTGAACGCCGGGCTGGCGAGGAATTCCTCGTAAAGGGAATCCGCCAGCAGTTTGCCCGCTTCTATGTCGGAGGGGTGGTGTACGCCGCCGACGACCCGGTACAGCGCCGCCTCGTCGGCGCGGGCGAGGAACTCTTCGCGGCGGGCGGGAGCGGCGTCCGCGAGCAGCAGCGCGTAGACCCGGGCCAGCGCCGCGTGACCGCTGGGATAGGCGAGGCCTCCCAGGCGCCGCAGGCAGGGGCGGACGGCTTCGTCGCGGGCGTAGGGACGCGGCCTGTTATAGCGTGACTTGAGCAGACCCACGGCCAGCCAGGTGTCGTCCTTTATTTTCTCCAGGAATTCTTCCGTCTCGGACCCCTCCGGCAGAGGGCTGATATCGCCGAAGAAAACTTCGAAGCCGGCCCGGGCCTGGGCGTTGGCGGCCTCGCACTGTTCGGGGGTGCGGCGCGCCTGCCAGTCCAGCACCGCGGCCATGTCGGCCCTGTCCGCCGGCGAGCCGGGCGCCGGCATATCGGGCGCCCGCAGCGCGGCCAGCTCTTCCTTGGAGGCGAAATTGCCGGAGGCGAAGAGGGTCTGCGCGTCGTAATACGCGCTCCAGCAGCCGGTGAGCGGCGGCAGGAGCGCGGCGGAAAGTATCAGCAGCGGAAAGCGGGCGCGTTTCACACGTTGAACTTGAAGAAACAGATGTCGCCGTCCTTCATCACGTATTCCTTGCCCTCGGAGCGGATGAGCCCCTTCTCGCGCAGCGTCTTCTCGTCCTTGTATTTCATGATGTCGTCGAAGGAATAGATCTCGGCGCGTATGAAGCCTTTCTCGAAGTCGGTATGTATGCGGCCGGCGCCCTGCGGGGCCTTCAGCCCGCGGCGCAGGCTCCAGGCGCGCACCTCGTCCTCCGAGCCGGCGGTGAAGAAGCTTATGAGGTCGAGCAGGCGGTAGCCCGCTATGGCCATTTTCTCGAGGCCGGTGTATTCCTCGCCCAGGTCCTGGAGGAAAACGGCTTTCTCCTCTTCGGGGAGCTCTATTATCTCGGACTCTATCTTGGCCGAGATCTCCACCAGTATCGCGCCGCGCTCCTTTATGAAGGCGCGCAGCTTCTCGAGGACGGCCTGGTCGGGCTTCTCCGAGGTGTTGGCCACGTAAAAGACGGGTTTGGTGGTGAGCAGGTTGAAGTCGCGCACTTCCTCGGCGGAATAGCCGGCTTCCCGCGCGGGCTTGCCGTCGGCGAGCAGCGCCTTCAGCTTTTCCAGCCGGACCTGCTTCTCCTCGGCGTCCTTGGTGCGGGCCTTGAGGTCCCGCTGGTTCTTCTCCAGCGACTTATCCACCGTTTCCATGTCGGCCAGCAGCAGCTCGGTCTCGATTATCTCTATGTCCCGGACGGGGTCTATCTCGCCCAGCACGTGGACCACGTCGGGATCCTGGAACACGCGCACCACCTGCACGATGGCGTCCACTTCCCGTATATTGGCGAGGAACTTGTTGCCCAGCCCTTCGCCCTTGGATGCGCCCTTGACCAGGCCCGCTATGTCGACGAACTTTATGAAGGACGGCACTTTCTTGGGCGGCTTGAACAGGTCGAAGAGCGCGTCAAGGCGCTTGTCGGGCACCGGGACCACGCCGACATTGGGGTCTATCGTCGTGAACGGGTAGTTCGACGACGCCGCTCCCGCGCGGGTTAGCGCGTTGAAAAGCGTGGATTTGCCTACGTTGGGGAGCCCTACTATGCCGATGTCCATGATATTGTCCTTAAAAAACGGCTTAACTCAGGGTCAATTATACAATACATGGGGGAGCGTGCCGGGCGGCGCGCGGCGGGCGGCGGCCCCGCCCGCTATTTTTTTACCACGCTGAAGTCCGCTGTCAGGGGCTCCGCTGTAACGAGCCCCAGGTGGTTCTTCACTTTCATCAGGAACCGGTAGTCGCCGGGTTTCTCGAGCGCGACGGGGATGGCGTGATCCGGGTATTTTTTCCAGCCGGACCATTCGGCTTCGGCGTCCGGCTTGTTCTTCCTTACGACGGCGAAGTCGTACGAATAACCGGGGATCCTGGAGAACCAGGTGAACTCCCCTTTTTCACCGGATACTATCTCTTTCGCCGGCATGCCGTTGGCGGACCTCAGCTGGAGATAGAGTATCTCTATATCCGGTATGCCGAAGCGGCCGTTGCAGTAGGGCCTCGTGCCTTCGAGCCCGGCCAGGACGGAGTTGTCGAAAGTCCGGATATTGTGATAGCGGAGGTCAGCTTCTTTCTCGTCTTCGGTGAAAGCGTTGAATCCCCGGTAGCGCTTCACGGTTACCAGCCCTTCGTCCGCCTTCTCCAGTGACACTATCTCGCCCAGGGCGTAGCGGTCGCGCATATCGCGGGGGGTTTCCGGGTTGCCCGCGTTCCAGACCACCGCCTGCCCCTCTTTCAGTTCGCCGAGGTTCCGGCCGGTGACCGGGAAGCTTTTGGATATCACGAAATGCGTTTCCGTATCCGTGTCCCGGTCCCAGCCGCCGGCGCTGTTGTATATCGGGTGGACCACGTGGCCTTTATTGGCGGTCTCGGCGGGGCCCTTGATCATTTTAGCCACCATGAACGAGCAGTGATCGTTTGCTCCGCACCAGCCGCAGGCGATGCCCTCGTCCTCGAAGATGTAGTCGCGCACATCGAAAGTTATGGAGCGGCGGTTGACGCTGTTGAAGCGCCCGCGCGCGCCGACCGTAAGCCTGTACTGACCCATCCGGTCGAAGGCGGAAGTAAAGACGGTGGCCGTGCTGAAAGGGGAGGGCTCGGTGCTTTCGCCGTCGGGCCCCGTGACGCTGTGGCTGAACAGGTTCTCCTCCCGGTCGGTGGTCCAGGTTATACGCACCTCTTCCCCGATGAAGGAGATCTGCGGCTCGATAGGTTTGAAGTTTATGGCCGGGGGCCTGGGCTCCACCTTTACGGGTATGGACCGGGACACCGTGTTCCGCCCGTCCTTGGCGCCTACGGAAAGAACATAAATGCCGGGTTCGGGAACCTCGAATCTTTCGGAAAAGAACCCGCCTCTCCAGCCGCTCCAGGCCGCCGCGGAGCCCTGGGGAGCGAAGGCAACCCGGTACTGGAGGCCGGGTTTATCGCCGGCCCAGCCGGCCATGACCGGCTCTCCCGCGTAATGCCTGAATCCCCATACCGTCAGGCGCGGCAGGGCCGGCGGCCGGTAGACGGCCGGAGGGCTCTGCGGGGCGGGCTCCGGCACGCGGAAGTTGCGGCGGAACAGGTCCATGAACCACTTCGAGTATCTTTCGGGCATCTCCGGCGAGTGCGAGGACATCGAGATGTCCAGTTGGTCTTCCGGATTGTCGCCCATGTACGTATAGCAGGGGTAGTAATCCTCTTTGCAGGGCGAGAGAGCCCGCGATACGGCCGATCCCACGGGTTTGGAGAAATTGGAGAACTGCGTCATGGCGCGTCTCTGGAAAACGTTGTAAAGCCTGGTGTTGCCGCCTATCCGGTCCGTGCGCAGGACCGGGTAAAAGTCGTAGAAACGCGGGAAGACGGGGAACACGGGAGGGGTAGACTGCCACTCGCGCTTGCGGTAATTGTAGAAACGCGTCTCCCTGACCAGGCCCGTTTCGGTGGCGGGATTTATAACCGGGTCTATGGTCGCCACCATCCGGACGTCCGCCTTGCCTTCCAGTTCTCCGGCCAGGACGTACGAGAGTACGGCGCCGCGGCTGAAGCCGACCAGGGCGATAGCCGGCTTTTCGCCGGAGGCCTCCTCCGCGGCGGCGGACAGCCGGAGTATCCTCTCGCTAAGGTAGGCTTTCACGGCGTTCTTCTTCTTTTCGGAGAAAGCCCAGTTGTATTTTGCGTTGAGGACGTCCACGACAAGGGCGGAATCGCCGTAGTTGCGGTGGAGGTTCAGCGCCAGGCTTTCGTTCTTGCCGCCGGAGCCGTCGTATATGGCGTATTTCCCTTTCCAGGAGACACCCTCTTTCACGCGGTGAGCGCCGGTCAGCACCCTGCCGAAGATCTCTTCGGCCCGTTCCCCCAGGCAGTTGGGTTTGCACGGGAACTGCTGGCCGTTGATGACGACGAATATGTAGCGGACGTTCTTGTCCGCCGAAGGCCGTTCCAGGAAACCGGAAGAGCCCTGTCCGAGCACCGCCAGTGTGCTTTCGGCGGAGTCGAGCGAGTTGTTGTAAATATGGGTGTTTTCCAGGTACGGCGCCGCGAGAGCCGAGGCCGGCAGCGCGGCGGACAGAATAAAAAAGAACGGTATTTTCATGACGGTTCCCCCTATGCCGCTATGATAGCAATTCGGGCCCGGACCGCAAATCGGCCGGTTTCGTCCCCGGCGCCCGCCGTCCCCGCCGCCCCGGCAAAAAAGGTAAAATGATGCCTATGAAAGACGCCTCAACGGAAACCAACGATAAAAAGTCCGAATTCCCGGCCCAGTACCTGCCGGCTTCGGTGGAACCCCTCATCAGCGAACGCTGGGAGAAAGACAAACTTTATCACTACGACCCCGCCCGCCCGCGGCAGGAGACCTTCGTGGTGGATACGCCTCCCCCGACGGTTTCCGGCTCGCTGCATATCGGCCACGTCTTCAGCTACGCGCAGACCGACATAGTCGTGCGCCATCAGCGCATGCTGGGCAAGAACACCTTCTACCCGATGGGCTGGGACGACAACGGGCTCCCTACCGAGCGCCGCGTGCAGAACCTCTTCGGCGTCAGGTGCGACCCGGCCCTGCCCTACAACCCCGGCTACAACCCCGTTCCGCTTACGGGCAAGAGGGACCTCAAAGACTACGAGCATATCTCCCGCCGCAACTTCCTGGAGCTCTGCGAGGTGCAGACCGCCGAGGACGAGAAGCGCTACGAGGCGCTCTGGCGCCGGCTGGGGCTCTCCATAGACTGGCGGCAGACCTATTCCACCGTCGGAGCGCACTGCCGCAGGACCTCCCAGGCGTCCTTCGTGGACCTCTTCAATAAGGGCCATGTTTACAGCGCCGAGACTCCCACGCTCTGGGACACCACCTTCAAGACGGCCGTCGCCCAGGCCGAGTGCGAGGACCGCGAGGCCTCGGGCTTCTTTCACGACGTGAAATTCGGCGTGGAGGGCGGAGGGGATTTCGTTATCTCCACCACCCGCCCCGAGCTGCTGCCGGCCTGCATCGCCGTGGTGGCCCACCCCGACGACGAGCGGTTCAAGCCGCTTTTCGGCAAAAAGGCCGTCACGCCGCTCTTCGGCGCGCGCGTGCCGATAATGTCGTCCTTCCACGCCGACCCGGAGAAGGGCACCGGCATCATGATGATCTGCACCTTCGGCGACATAGCCGACGTCGAGTTCTGGAAGCGCGAGAAGCTGCCCATGCGCCAGATCGTAGGCCGCGACGGCCGCCTGCTGCCCGTGGATTTCTCGGCCGAGCCTTTCGACAGCGCCGACCCGTCGGCCGCCAACGCCGCCTACTCCCAACTGACCGGACTCTACGCCAAACAGGCCCGCAACAAGGTGAAGGCGCTGCTCGCCGAGTCCGGCACGCTCGTCGGCGACCCCAGGCCGACGCAGCAGGCCGTGAAGTTCTACGAGAAAGGCGACCTGCCGCTGGAGTTCGTCCCTGCCCGGCAGTGGTACATAAAGATCCTCGAGAACAAACCTCAGCTGCTGGAGCAGGGCCGCAAGGTCAAGTGGCATCCGGAGTACATGTTCAAGCGCTACGAGCAGTGGGTGGAGGGCCTCAACCAGGACTGGTGCATCAGCCGCCAGCGCTATTTCGGCGTGCCGTTCCCGGTCTGGTATCCCGTCGACGCCGACGGCAACACCGAGTTCTCCAAACCGATAGTTGCCGCCGTCGACCGCCTGCCCGTGGACCCCCAGACCGACTGCCCGCCCGGCTATACCGAGAACCAGCGCAACCGCCCCGGCGGTTTCACCGGCGACCCGGACGTCATGGACACTTGGGCCACCTCGTCGCTGACGCCGATGATATCGAGCGCCTGGGCGACGGACAAGGACCGCCACGCCAAACTCTTCCCGGCCGACATGCGCCCGCAGGCGCACGAGATCATACGCACCTGGGCCTTCTACACCATCACCAAGTCCTGGATGCACGAGGGCTCCGTGCCGTGGAACAACGCCGCCATCAGCGGCTGGGTGGTCAGCCCCGAGAAGGGCAAGATGAGCAAGTCCAAGGGCAACACTATAACGCCCGAAGGTCTGCTGCAGACCTATTCGGCCGACGCCCTGCGCTACTGGTCGGGCAAGGCCAAGCTGGGCCAGGACACGATGTACGACGAGAGCGTCTTCAAGGTGGGCATGCGGCTGGCGACCAAGATCTTCAACGCCTCCAAGTTCGCCATCATGCAGACCCGCGGCCCGGCCAGCGCCGGCGCGCCGCTGGGCCCCGCCGACATCACCGAGCCGCTCGACCGCGCCTGGGTCTCGTGTCTCAAGGCCACCGTGGAGAAGTCGCGCGAGGATTTCGCGAACTACGACTACGCGGCCGTCCTGCTCTACGTGGAGACCGAGTTCTGGAACTTCTGCGACAATTACCTGGAACTGGTGAAGGGCCGCGCTTATTCCGGCACACCCGCGCAGGCCCGTTCGGCCGCCGCGGCGCTGGAGTGGACGGTCGGCGTCTTTCTGCGCCTGTTCGCCCCGTTCCTGCCTTTCATCACGGAAGAGGTCTGGAGCTGGTCCTTCGCGGCCCGCACCGGGCACCCGTCGGTGCACAAGGCCCCGTGGCCGGACGCCGCCGAGATGGCCGGCGTCGAGGGAGACACTCTTACGTTTGTGGATGCCCGCCTCATACTTGATGCGATACGCACGCGGAAAGCCGCCGAGAAGCGCAGCGTAAAATGGCCGGTGGCCAAATTGCACGTGGAATGCGGGCCCAGGCGGGCTGCCGCCCTAAAAGTGGTGCTCGATGACATCCTTGCCGCCGGCTGCGTGGATAAGTCGGGGGTGACTCTGGTGGATACAAAGCCGGAGGACGTAAGTGCGGTCAGCGTGGAACTCGGTGCCGCCTGAGCGCCGACGCCCGTCCCCCGGCCGCCTTAACGCGGCGGGGGGGTTTTTTTTTCGCGGAAAATGATAGACTTTTCGGGGGAGGGTAATTAAAGCAAATGTCCGTTCGGGGGGCTCTGTTCCTTCTTTTTCTGCCGCCGCTTTTGGCCGGCTGCGTTCCAACGCGCGCCGGCAGAACGGCGTCGCCTCCGGCCGCCCCGGTACGGCTCTCGGCCGAGGATTCCAGGAAAGTGGAGCGGCTCTATTACCGGGCCGTCAGAGCCTACACCGATAACGATATGCCGGCCTCTCTCGGCTACCTGGACCAGATATCCAGGATCCACCCCTCCTACGCCCCGGCGCGGCAGCTGAGGGAAAAGATACGCCGGGTATCGGGCGGTAAATAATGGGCGACAAGACCGTAAGGAGCATCAGACTGCGGAAGTACGCCGTGGACGGCCTCCTGGCCTTCACTTTCCTCGCTTTCCTGCTGATAGCGTTCCTGGCGGCCCGCATCCTCGACGCCGGCCGCCAGGCCGTCTTCGACGATATGCGCAACCGCGTAGTGACCCTGTCCAAGGGCGCCGGCGTCGCCATGTTCCCGCGCGAGGACCTCTTCTTCCTCCACGCCCTGGTCAACAGCGTCGCTACCGACGGTATAATAAAGTACGCCTGCATAATGGACCGGTCGGGCAGGATACGCTCCCACTCGTCCCCGGAACGGATAGGCGATATCGACGCCACCCCGGAGGGCGAGGCCTCCCGCGCCGCCGGGACCACGCTCAAAAAAGACTTTAAATGTCCCGACGGCCTCGAATGTCATTATTTCTCGGCCCCCATATGGGCGGGCTCCAGGCGCGTCGGCACCGCCTCCATCGTCATAGACTCCGAGACCATGGCGCCGCGGCTGGCCGGCATACGCGAAAGGTTGCTGCTGATACTGCTCTCGCTCGGCGCCGTGGTGACGCTGCTGCTGGTGATACGCTGCCTGCTCAGGAAGGTGGAGCGCGCGGCCGAGCTCAAGTCGGCCATGATCCACACCGTCAGCCACGAGTTCAACAACGCCCTCTCCGGCCTGGAGGGAGGGGTGTTCCTGCTCAAGGAGGGGGAGAGCCGGGAGCGCCTGGCGGAGCTGTCGCCGGTCTACGACATGCTCTCGGAAGTGCAGGGCAATCTGAGAACTTTCGTTAAGAACATACTCAGCGACGCCCGCCTGGAATCCGGCCGCTTCACCCCGGAGCCGCGCCGAGTTTTCCTCAGGGATATAGCCGACCGCTGCGCCTTGTCCGTGGAAGAGCTGATGGCGCATAAGAACATCTCGCTGGAGATGGAACGCGGCGGCCGGGTCCCGGTGGAGGCCGACCAGGAACTTATCGCCCTGGTCATCTCCAACCTCATGGGGAACGCCGTCAAATACACCCCGCCCGGCGGGAAAATATCCATACACGTGACCCGGCATGACGGGGAGGTCCCGGGGGCGGTCTTTTCGATACGCAATACCGGCGAAGGGATACCGGCCGGGGAGCTGGACCGTCTCAAAGAGGCCTTCTACAGGAGCGACAGCGGCCGCGCGGCGGCCTCCGGCTACGGGCTGGGCCTTAAGATAGTCAACGACCTCCTGGCCCTGCACTTCAGCGCGCTGGAGATCTCCAGCGAACCCGGCAAAAGCGCCACCTTCTCCTTCAGGCTTCCGCTGCACCAGCCCCCGAAAACCGCTCCCGCCGGGCGATTCATTTCAGGTCTTCTCGCGCTCTATGAATCCGTTCACGAGCGCCTCCGCCGCTTTTTTTGAGCCCGTTCCGCGGCGCGGTCCGGGGCATGTGTTATAATGGGACAAGGGGAGGGAGAATGCACAGACTTTCCGGTTATAACGCCAGGTTCCTGGCCATCGAGATCTTCAGCTATTTTCTCCTTCTGGTCCCGTGGCTGGGGGATTTTTTCGGGGCGGAACTCCTGCGTTACGGCGCTCCCGACCTTATTCTCAAGATCGGGATGAGCGCCGCCATAATCGTCTTTATCTTCCTGCTGAGGGACGTCCGCCGCAAGTCCCGTTCGCTGGAGCTCCTCAAGAAAAATCTTTCCCTGGCCGCGATACACGACCTCAAAGGGCCGCTTACCTCCATGATCGGCGCGCTGCAGCTGATAGAGGACAATAATATCGATCTCAAAATGCGCGACAGCCTGCTGTCGGTGGCCTCGCGGAGCACGCGCGACATGCAGAAGCTCATCCAGGTGCTGCTGGACACCGAGCGCATGGAGATCTCGGAGCTGGCGCTCGAAAGAATCGAGGTGCCGCCGCTCCAGCTGATAAGAGAGGCGGTCAAGCCCCTGCTGCCGGTGGCGGAGGAAACCGGGGTGAGTGTCTCCCTGCCCGGGGATAAGGACCTGCCGGTCCTCCTGGCGGACCGCGATCTCATCGTCAGGGTCTTCGAGAACCTGATGCTCAACGCGCTGAAATATTCCCGCCGGGGCGGCAAGGTCGCCGTCTCCGCCGATTTCTCGGACGGCGTTTTACGTTTCGGAGTTTCGGACAACGGCGCGGGGATAGCCCCGGAGCACGTCAAAAAAGTTTTCGAAAAGTATTTCCGGGTGGAAGGCCAGGAGGCCCAGTCCAGGAAGGGCAGCGGGATCGGCCTTTATTTCTGCCGTCTGGCCGTGGAGGCCCACGGCGGGAAGATAGTCATAGACAGCGCCCCGGGGCGCGGCACGACCGTGACCTTCGACCTTCCCGTGCGGGGCCCCGCGCGCTGATCCTGTCTCCCCGCGGCCGGTCCCCCGTTCCGGTGTGCCGCCGGATAATTGATATACTGTCGCGGACCTGATGGAAGGAACTGACCGCATCTACGACGAAGAATTTTTCCGGGAATGGGGTCCCGGCCGCGGCGGCGGACGGTGAAAGGCTACGCCGGGCTCATCGGCGCCCACCCGCGCGTGCTGGCCTCCGGCGTGCTGCTGACTCTTTTTTCCGGCTTCGGCCAGACCTTCCTCATCTCGCTGTTTGTGCCCGATCTGCTCTCCGCCTTCGGCCTTGATAAGATCGGCTTCGGCGCGCTTTACTCGGCGGCCACGCTGGGCGCGGCTCTGGTCCTGCCCCGTTTCGGACGCCTGCTGGACCGTTCCACCGTCCCCTTCGTCACGCTGATCGCCGCCTCTATACTGATGACCTCCTGCGCTCTGGTCGCGCTCTCGCCCGGTCCCGTTTGGCTTTTCGCCGGCGTCATGGGTCTGCGCCTGGGCGGGCAGGGAATGTTCGGCCTGATCTCCGCCGCGTCCATGGCCCGCTATTTCGACAAGCACCGCGGCCGTGCGCTGGGCGTCGCCTCGCTCGGCTACCCGCTGGGCGAGGCCATCCTGCCGGCGACGGTGATGGCGCTCATCGGCGCCTTCGGCTGGCGCTGGAGCATGGGCATCATGGGCGCCGTCATCCTGCTGGTTTTCCTGCCGGTGGTGCTGCGGCTCATGCGCGGCACCGGCGTGCCCGCCCTTACCGCCGCTGCCGCCTCCGTCAGGGCCGGCGGAAAGTCCGCCGTGCGGACCCTGCTCTCCGATCCGGCCTCCCGCGCCGTGCTCGCGGTCTTCCTGGTGCCGCCTTTCGCGCTGACCGGTATTTTCCTCTACCAGGCGATCCTGTGCGAGTATAAGGGCTGGCCCCCGGCCGTCATGGCCGGCGGCTTCGCCGCCTTCGCGGCCGCGCGCTTCGCGGGCTCGCTGGCGGCCGGCACGCTGATAGACACGCTGGGCGCGGTGCGCCTGCTGCGCTTCTACCTGCTGCCTTTCCTGGCGGGGATAGCAGTCGTCTACACGGCCGAAGGGGCCTGGGCCGCGGCGGCGTTCATGGCGCTGTGCGGGTTCACCACCGGCCCCGGCGAAGCCATACAGACCGCGCTGTGGAGCGACATCTACGGCGCGGAGGTGATAGGCGGCATAAAAGGATTCACTTCCATGCTTTCGGTAGTGGGCACGGCGGCCGCGCCGCTCTTCGCGGGCTATCTTATACAGTCGGGGGGCGGCTACGGGACTTTCCTGCTGAGCCTGGGCGCGGTGACGGCCGCCGGCGCGGCCATCCCTTTTTTCCTGGGCGGGTCCGCCCTGCGCAGCCGCGCCGAACGGCGCGCTTCCTCCTCCTCCGGCAAATAAAAAAGCCCCTTATCGGGGCTTTTTTGTCCTGACCGCCTTTAAAATTTGGCGGTCGCTACAGGATGAAGTTAGAGACTTCTTTGCGCAACATCCCGAGGTAACTTTATAAATACCGCCAGTCTAGCCGTTAGAGCAGCGGTAGGCGGATCTTATCCGCGAGATGTCGTCGCAGGCGCGGCCACGAAGCGCGGCCCCGCACTGCTCCTTGCCGCTAAGAAGGCGGTTCGCAGGGCGGCGGCACTACGCGCCTTGCACCTGCTCCCAAGGAGGTCTGCATCTTATCAACACCCCCTATGCGCGGCCGGCCGG